>JALONF010000107.1 GCA_025455085.1 Ignavibacteriaceae bacterium | reverse complement strand
AAGAACTTTTGCGGTAACTTTAGCTCCTTTTACTTCTGGGGCTCCAATTTTAACACTTTTAGCATCTCCGACCATCAGAACTGAATTGAAAGTTACCTCAGAATCAACTTTTTCTTTCAATCTGGGGACATAATACTTATTATTTTCAAGAACCTTTATCTGGTCTCCCAGAACATTTATAATTGCGAACATTACTTCTTATTTTCCTTAAAATTTTGAGGCACAAATCTATGCAAAGATGACTTCTATGTCAATCCCTTTTTGTAAATAATTAGAATAAAAACTCATTTTTTTAGTAAAAAAGAAAACTCACTGCCCTCTCCTTCTTTACTGGATACTACCACCTTAGAGCTATGAGCTTCGATTATATGCTTGACGATAGCTAATCCTAAGCCGGTACCTCCCTGAGACCTTGATCGAGCCTTGTCTATCCTGAAGAATCTCTCAAAAATTCTATCGATATAATTTTCTGGAATACCAATTCCGGTATCTCTGACGACTATTTTAGCATGCTTATTTTCTTCTTCTACAAGTACTTCAATTTTTCCTTTTTCAGTATACTTTATTGAATTAAGAATTAAATTAACCAGCACCTGTCTGAGCTTATCTTTATCACCAAAGACTTCCAGATCATCTCTTGCGGGAATGTATATCAATTCAAGATTTTTATCCACTGCCATCTTCGTGTTATCCTGGATAACCTGGTGGATTAAATCATTAATCCTGAAATATCTATAACTCATCCGCATCTCACCGGATTCAATCATAGAAATATCAATAAGATCATTCAAAAGATTACTTAATGAAACAGTATGCTGATTAGCCTTTTCTAAGAAGTGCATATTAACATTATTATCGTGTATAGCACCGTTCAATAAAGTTTCGATGTAGCCTTGAATTGCGAAAATCGGTGTTCTTAATTCATGAGAAACGTTTGCAATAAACTGTGATCTCATTTTCTGCAATCGCTGAAGATACTCGATATCACTTTTTTCCTTCTTGAACATTTTCTTGATCGCTTTCTGTAAAGCAAGCAAATTAGAGCCAAGCTGTATTTCTTCTTCGCTGTTATATTTATTCTTCCGGATATTATTAATGATAGTCTTGATTTCATCAAGCTCTTTATTTCGTCTCCTGCCAATGAGATAAAGCGCTGAAATGTCAATTATTAGTATTGAAACAATTAATGAAGGAAGTAATGAGAAATCTTGTGTTAGTAAAAGAATTGTGAGAATAAATAAAATATTAAAAAAAAGGAATTCTCTGTAGTAGACAAGAGATGATGCCAGGTATGATAAAAACTTATTCGTTGTGTTTGAATCTGTATCCAACACCTTTAATAGTCTCAATTAATTCTGAATGTTTGCCAAGTTTTTCCCTGATTTTTCTGATATGAACATCAATCGTACGGTCGATGACATAAACATCGTTTCCCCAAATTTCTTTCAACAGTGTTTCCCTGTTTATAACCTTACCGGGATTCTGGGCAAGATAATAAAGCAATTGAAATTCTTTGCGCGGGAAAAATTTCTTTTTATTATCAACCTTCACTTCAAATTTTTCAACATCAACTTCCAGGGCGCCAATTTTAAGATTTTCAAATTTCTTAGATTTTTTCTCTGACTGTTCTGATTTTCTGAGATTTGATTTTATCCGTGCTATTAATTTTTTAGGAGAGATCGGCTTCTGAATATAATCACTCGCACCAAGATCAAGACCTTTTATTTCATCTGTCTCGCCTGACTTGGCAGTTAGAAAGATAATAGGCATATCCTGATATTCTTTATTTGCTTTAATTTGCTGATAGAGTTCGAATCCATCCATCTCAGGCATCATTATATCTAGAACAATTAAATCAGGATTCTGCGAAATTTTTTTTAACGCATCTTTTCCGTTTGAACTTACAAGAACCTCAAAATCCTCCTGCTCAAGGTTGTACTTGAGAAATTCCAGTATATCTACCTCGTCATCAACCAGTAGAATTTTTTGCATTTAATTAGATGATTTTTATTTCTTGATCTTTTTCGGCAGAAAGATACATAGATTCAGCAATTTTAAGGAGCTGCAATGCTTCCTCGCCGGATGAGAAAACCGGATTAAGACCCTTGATAGCTCCTATAAAGCTTTTTAATTCATTCAGGTAAGATTTCTTAAATGCTTCAGTCGGAGTTTCGACAAAGGTTGAGCCAAGGTCAATCTGCTCATCATCCAGAACTTTTATCAATTTAAAAGGATTAGCACCAATACTGCCTTTTGTGCCATAAACATTTGTATAAAATGTATCTTTTTCTTCAGCGAGGCTCCAGCTTGCTTCAATATTTATTGTTACTGAATTTTCACACCTTATGAGACTGATTGAAGTGTCTTCCAGATTTTTCGAATTGTGAAAATAATTTTTTGTTGAGACAGAAATTACCTTTGGATAGTCAGCAAGCCAGAGAGCTAAATCAATCAGGTTTACTCCGAGATCGAGGATTACGCCGCCGCCAGCTTCTTCTCTTTTGTTAAACCATTTCTCTGAGCTGCTTTGCTTTCTTATCCAGCCGCATTTGATGTAAAATGGAATTCCGATTTCACCAGCATCAATTAAACTTCTGATCAGCATACTATCCGGCCGATAACGAAGATTCATTCCAACCATTAATTTTCTGCTGTTCTTTTTAGCGCATTCAATAATTTCTATTCCTTCGCTGCTGTTTCGTGCGAGAGGTTTTTCAACAAGCACATCTTTTCCGGCATTTAAGCAATCGATAGCCATTTGCTTATGAAGGTGTGTTGGAGTTGCAATTATTACTGCATCTATCTCTGTATCAGTTAGTAATTGCTTATAATCACTATAAAGCTTTTTTATTCCATACTTATCTGCAACAAAATTTAATCTGCTTCTATTTATTTCGGCAAGTGCAGTTATCTCCGCATTTTTTATCTTGACAAGATTTGGCAAATGAACAAGCTGGGCAACACTCCCAAGTCCTATGACTGCTACTCTCGTTTTCTCCATCAGTAAGTTACCTTTTCAGTTGATTTGACACTCTTAAAGAAAGTAGTTATCTGCGAAACTATTCCTGCAGGGTCAATTGAAATTTGTTTGTGAAGTTCAGATTGAGTCCCGTGATCAATGAATGTATCCGGAATTCCAATCCGAAGAATATCATTCTTAAAATTCTTGTCATTAAAATATTCGAGCACAGCCGAACCAAAACCACCAGGTAAATTATTTTCTTCGATAGTTACAATTTTTTCATGCTTCGATGCAATCTCATCAAGCAGTTGAGTATCAAGAGGTTTGATGAAACGCATATTTACGAGTTCACTGCTGATACCGCTTTCTTTCAATATGGCAACAGCTTTATCAGCATAGTTCACCATCGAGCCAACTGCAAGGATTGCAACATCTTCACCATCAGTAAGTTTTTCTGCTTTCCCAATTTCAATATTGCTGAAGCCGGGTTCAAGTTTAACACCAAGTGCCGAACCTCGCGGATATCGCACCGCAACCGGACCATCACAGTGTTCAACTGCAGTATAAACCATATTGCGCAATTCTGCTTCATCCTTCGGTGCCATTATTACCATACCAGGAATCATTCGAAGGTATGACAAATCAAATGTTCCGTGATGAGTTGGACCATCGGCACCAACTAATCCGGCTCTGTCCAAAATAAATACAACATGTAATTTCTGTAAAGCGACGTCGTGTATTATCTGATCGAATGCTCTCTGAAGAAATGTTGAATAAATTGCAAGGACAGGAACTATTCCTTGTGTTGCAAGACCGGCTGCAAATGTTACGGCATGTTCTTCTGCGATACCAACATCAAAATAATTCTGTGGAATTTTTTCTTTAAGAATATCAAGCCCGGTTCCGTCAGGCATGGCAGCTGTAATGCCAACAACTTTGGGATTCTTCTCAATAATTTCTACCAGTGCGTTACCAAAAATCTTTGTGTAAGCTACGGCTTCGCCTGCTTTTTTATGTGCCTGTCCCGTTAACTTGTCAAACGGAGTTGAAGCATGAAGTCTTTGAACATGTCCTTCTGCAGGTTTATATCCTTTTCCTTTTTGAGTGATTGCATGAATTAGAATTGGTCCTTTGAGATCTTTAACCTGTTCAAATATTTTGACAGTTTGATGCAGATTGTGGCCGTTAATTGGCCCGAAATATCTAAAGCCCAATGCTTCGAAAAGCATTCCTGGGGTGATGACAGCTTTTATTCCTTGCTCAAGTCTAACAGCAACACGTCTCATCCGATCACCAAATTGATCCAGCTTTCCTGTTAGATCCCAGATCTGTCCTTTAAATTTATTGTAGTCAGGATGGGATATCATTTCAGTAAAATAATTTGAAATCTGCCAGACATTTGGTGCGATTGACATATTATTATCATTCAAGACAACGATGAGATCAGTTTTCAATACACCAGAATTATTCATTGCTTCATAAGCCATTCCACCTGTCATTGCGCCATCACCTATAACAGCCACAACTTTCTTATCAACTTTAGTAATATCTTTTGCAGTTGCCATTCCAAGTGCTGCAGAAATAGAAGTTGATGCATGCCCTGCACCAAAAGCATCGTATTCACTCTCGGATCGTTTTAGAAATCCGCTTATTCCACCATACTGACGAATTCTGTTAAGGGCTTCTTTTCTTCCGGTAAGAATTTTATGCGGGTATGCCTGATGACCAGTATCCCAAACAACAAGGTCGTGAGGCGTGTTAAAAACTTTGTGAATTGCAACTGTTAGTTCAACTGTTCCAAGTCCACCACCAAAGTGCCCACCGATTTCTGAAATCGTATCAACCATATACTCCCTGATGTCGGTACACAATTGCTTTAATTGCGGAAGTGATAGCTGTCGGATATCTGAAGGGTAATCTACCCTGGAAAGAATCGGGTATTTTTGTTCATCAATCATTAAATAAAATAATCCTCCCTAATGTAACAGATTTAATCTTCTTCAACTTGTGATATTTTTCCTAACTCTTTTTTGAGCTCGGTAATTTTTAATTCGGCTTCTTTCAAAGTCTTCAAGCAGGATTTGGAAAGCTTCACTCCTTCCTCAAAAAGTGATATAGCATCCTCAAGCTCAACGTTATCCTCTTCAAGCATTTGGCTTATTTCTTCAAGGCGGGATAAATCCTGCTCAAAATTACTTTTAGTTTTTTTCTTTGTCATAAAATAGTTTTAATGAGTTGATATTTCCCCATCGTAAAACTTTAGCATGGCTTTTTCTTCTGTATTAAAATCCACAGCCCTTGTAACAAATTTAGAGTTCTGCCTCACTAAAACAAAGCCCCTCTTCAAAACCCTCTGAATATCAAATGCATCGAGAGATTTTGCAAGAAGCGATATTCTTTTATCATATATCATTGAAAACTTTTCAATGCTTTGAATAATTTTATTTAAACTTAGATCAACTTGCTGAGATTTTCTGCTTAATATATCCAACGGAATTCTGAAACCATAAGAACTATAAAATGCCGCAACGTCTTCTTTCTTTGATTCAACCATCTCTTCAATATTTGCTGATGAAGATGACAAAAATTCTACAATGAAATTCTCAATATCGCTGATATCCGGAGTTGCTATCTCCATCGCAACTGAAGGCGTAGGCGCACGAAGGTCGGCTACATAATCTGCAATAGTAAAATCAACTTCGTGTCCTACTCCAGAAATAATTGGAATCTTAGACTTAAAAACTGCCCGGGCAACTATCTCCTCGTTAAAAGCCCAAAGATCTTCAATAGAGCCGCCGCCGCGAGCTACAATAATAACGTTTATGCCAGGATATTGATTCAAAAGCCTTATTCCGTTCACAATAGATTCAGCGGCCCCGCTTCCCTGAACTCTTGCCGGAGCAATTACAATTTCTACAAGAGGGAATCTCCTTTCGGCCACGCTAATTAAATCTTTAAAGGCTGCACCATCTATTGCGGTAACAACTCCAATCTTTTGGGGGTAGGATGGAATTGGTTTCTTGAACTTCTCGTCAAATAATCCTTCTGCTTCAAGTTTCTTTTTTAATTTTTCAAATGCCTCTTGTAATTCACCAAGTCCAGCAGGTTTCATAGAACGGATATCAAGCTGGTAACTTCCTCTGGGTGGATATACTGTCAACTTTCCGTTTACAATAATCTTCATACCATCCTGCGGTGTGAAGAAAACGTACTGATTAAAACCTTTCCACATCGTGCAGCTGATCACTGCATCAGAATCCTTTAGACTGAAATACCAATGACCAGAAATGTGCGATTTGAAGTTTGATATTTCTCCAATCACAGAAACCTGTTCGAATGATTCCTCGAGTGTTCTTCGGATTTCTTTTGTTAATTCCGAAACAGTTAGTATTTGAACTTCGTTTGCCAATTAGTCTTCTATCATAGTTTCTGTGTTTACTTCTGCTTTAGCATCAAGCTCGTTATAATCAAGCTCTGAGCCAAGAACACTGTGAGGTATTAAAAATATTACAAACATCAGGATTGAAGCAAAGACAATCCATCGTTTTGGATTTTTGAATTTGTAAAGAGCGATTAATGCAAGCAGCCATCCAATAAATCCGACAAGTATTTTATTGTCTGTCAAATCGTGACCGAACGGAAAGCCTGTCCAGAAAGCACCGAATGCATATTTCTGGACAATTGGGCCAAAAATAAATCCCCCAATAATCACAAAAATAAAAGTGAGAATAGTCAGTTCTTGTCGATAGCAGCATTGCACCAAAAATAAAAATGATATGCGGAATCAAAAACAATACTGGCACATCACCTTTAAACCTGATAACTACTTCACTGTTTGCTGGCAGTGTTACAGCATTTTCACCTTTTTGAAGAATTATGTGATAAACCAGTTTACCAGCGGGTGGCTGATAAGGCAGCGAAGCAATTAATTTTCCGTTTTGCCTTTTCATATCAATTGAAGTCCAGGCGTCATTAGTTTTATATCTTTTCCAAAAGAGCTCAGCACAGATATTTTCATTATCAGCATTTATTTCGATCAGATGATCGCCTTCACCGCCGTGTGTTCTGTCCAGTTTATACTTTATCACTTCACTACCAATAACTGCTTCGCCTGATATGGGATAAGTCGGACCT
>JALONF010000003.1 GCA_025455085.1 Ignavibacteriaceae bacterium | reverse complement strand
TCACCAAGCTGCTTTAACTGTTCGATTGCTGCAGGTCTATAAACATCCGCTGCTGCCAGTAAAACTTTTCGCTTGTGATTCTTTAATCGTTTTGCAAGCTTTGCACAAAAAGTAGTTTTTCCTGAGCCCTGTAATCCAACAACCATTATAACAGTTGTACCAGAAGGATTAAGTTTTATCTCGGTCTGTGATGAACCAAGCAGCGTGACAAGTTCATCAAAAATAATTTTTGTAATTAACTGTCCTGGAGTAATCGAAGCAATAACTTCTTTGCCGAGTGCTTTCTCAGAAACTTTATCAATAAATTCTTTTGCTACTTTATAGTTGACATCTGCATCAAGTAAGATGCGGCGAATCTCTCTTAGTGTATCAGAAATGTTTTTTTCGTTTAAACGTCCCTGCCCTCTGACTTTCTTTAAAGCGTTTTCTATTTTTAATGATAAATCTTCAAACATTGTTCAGGGTATATGGTATATGGGCAAAAGGTATATGGGTATAAAAGTATTGTGAATGTATCTATCCTGCTTTAAGTGCATTTGCACCGGAAACGATTTCCAGAATCTCTTTGGTTATTGCTGCCTGTCTTTCTTTGTTATATTTTAAATTCAGGGAACGAATCAACTCCTGAGCATTCGTGGTTGCATTATCCATTGCTGTCATTCTTGCACTAAGTTCGGCTGCATTGGATTCAAGCAATGCTCTCCAAACCTGAACCTTCAAATGTTTTGGGATGAGTGATTGAAAAATTGAGAGCTGGCCCGGTTCAAAAATATAATTCGCTGAGACTTTTACTTCTTTATTTTCCGAAATGAATGGAATCGGAAGTAATTCTAATTTAACTATCCTCTGCTGAATCATCGAAACGAATTCATTATAAACCAATACTATTTTATCCAATTCGCCATTCAAATATTTAGGAACCAAATCATTATATAATTGAAGCGCTGATTGATACTCGAGAGTAGAAAACAATCCGACAATTTTTCCTTCGATAGTATAATTTCTTCTGCCAAAATATTCTGTGGCTTTTTTACCCAAAGTAAAAACCGAAACAGAATTTTCATTCTTCTGCTCTTCATTTATATAGCTCGTCGCTTCCCTGATAATGTTAGTGTTGAATGCACCGCATAAGCCTCTGTCCGCAGTAATAACAACCACACATATTTTTTTAACCGGTCTGGCAGCAAAAAATGGATTAGTCTGCAAGGAGTCATCAGCAGCGAGACGCGAAAGCATTTCACCAATTTTATTCGCATATGGACGAGCACCAACAATCCTCTGCTGGGCGCCACGAAGCTTTGCCGTAGCAATCATCTTCATTGCTTTGGTAATCTTCTGCGTGCTCTTTACGCCGACTATCCTGTTCTTAATGTCTCTTAAAGTTGCCATCTAAAATCTTTTATGTAGTCTTCTTAAATACCTTTAAAAATTCCTGAGCTGCAGTATTAATCTTTGCATCGAGTTCTTTAGAAATATCTTTTTCTTTCTTCAGTGTTTCGAAGATGTCTTTATATTTTACTTCGAAGAATTCGATCGCTTCTTTTTCAAATCTTTTCACATCTGAAACAGGAATAGAGTCCATATATCCCTTCGTTCCTAAAAAGATACTAACAATCTGTCTTTCAACAGGAATTGGTGCGTACTGACCTTGTTTTAGCAATTCGACTAGTCTTGCACCTTTATTAAGAGTTTTTAATGTTGATTGATCGAGATCAGAACCGAATTTAGCAAAAGCTTCAAGCTCTCTGTACTGAGCTAAATCCAGTTTAAGTGAACCAGCAACTTTTTTCATCCCTTTGATTTGTGCATTACCTCCAACACGCGACACAGAAATACCAACGTTAATTGCAGGACGAACGCCTGAGTTGAATAAACTTGACTCAAGATAAATCTGTCCATCAGTAATTGATATTACGTTTGTTGGAATATAAGCCGAAACGTCTCCCTGCTGTGTTTCAATTATTGGTAATGCTGTTAAACTTCCACCACCAAGTTCTTCACTTAATTTTGATGCTCTTTCAAGCAAACGAGAATGAAGATAAAATACATCACCAGGATACGCTTCTCTTCCAGGAGGTCTTCTTAATAATAGAGAAAGTTCACGATAAGCTGCAGCCTGTTTTGATAAGTCATCATAAATAACAAGTGAATGCATTCCATTATCACGAAAATATTCACCAAGCGTAGCACCTGAATATGGTGCAATATATTGAAGCGGAGCTGGCTCCCATGCAGATGCTACGACAACTGTTGTGAATTCCATAGCACCGTGTTCCTGAAGCTTTGCAACAACCTGCGCAACTGTTGAACTCTTCTGTCCAATAGCGACATAAACACAATAAACTGGTTTTATACCGAGTGATTTAGCTTCATCAGTATGAGTATATTTTTGGTTGATGATTGCATCAATAGCAACCGCAGTTTTACCAGTTTGTCTGTCACCAATAATTAATTCTCTCTGTCCTCTGCCAATTGGAATCATTGCATCGATCGCTGCAATACCGGTTTGCACTGGCTCTTTAACGGGTTGTCTTTGAATTACACCAAGTGCCTTTCTCTCAATTGGTAGAAACTTGTCGGTGTTTATTGCACCTTTTCCGTCAATTGGTTTTCCTAATGGATTAACAACACGACCGAGTAATTCTTTACCGACAGGAATCGAAGCAACCCGTTTGGTTCTCTTGACAGTATCTCCTTCTTTTACGAGCGAGCTTTCACCAAAAAGAACACAACCAACGCTGTCTTCATCAAGGTTAAGAACCATTCCGATTACGTCATTAGGAAACTCGACGAGCTCAGTTGCCATAACTTTGCTCAAACCATAAACTCGTGCAATACCGTCTCCAATTTGCAGGACGGTACCAACATCATATATATCAACTTCGCTCTCGAAACCCGAAAGCTGTTTCCTTAATATCGCCGATATTTCGTCGGGTCTTACTTCAGCCATAATTAATTCCTTTTAAACTTCATTGTTTAATTGAGTGATATCTCACCCGTTAAAAATTGTTTCTTCAGTAATTCAAGTTGATGTTTTATTGAAGCATCATAAAGTGTATCATTAACTTTAGCTATGAATCCACCAACAAGATTCAAATCAGTTTTAAAATTTAGACGAACTTTTTTATCAAGAATCTTCTCCAGCCTGCTTTGCAAAACACTCTTTTGATCACTGGAAAACTCCGTTGCTGATGTCACAAAAACATTAGCAATACCAAGATGATCATCTCTTAATTCCAAAAATCGTTTACCAATAGAAGCCAATAAACTTTCCCGATTCTTCAAAATTACAAACTCAATGAAATCCATCGACTCCTTTGATATTTTTTTACTTAAGATCTCTCTTAGAATGTTGAGCTTTATCTCAGGTCTTACTACCGGACTATCGAGCATAGACTTCAACTCTCTACTCTGCTCAAGTGTTTCAACGAGAAGCTGGATATCAGAGGTGACAACTTCAAGGTTATTTTTCTCGAGAGAAGTCTCAAGCAAAGAAGTAGCATATCTATGTAAAATTCTGAAATCAGCCATTACTAATTTTTCGTCACATCATTCAAATATTTGTCAACTACCTGTTTACTTTTTTGAGCATCGAGAGATTCCCTGATGATTTTTTCAGCAGCACTGACAGCTATTTCAGCTATCTGTCCTTTAAGTTCTTCAAAGGCGGTATCCTTCTTCCTTTGAATCTCTAACGAAGCATCATCAACTATTTTCTTTGCCTGCTCTTTACTTTCTTTTATCAATTGTTCCTTCAAAGTTTCGGCATAGGCGCGACTCTGATCAATAATCTTTTTAGATTCTTCTTCAGCCTTCGCAAGGTTCGCCTGATTTTCTTCTAGGATTTTCTTTGCTTCATCTCTGGCTTTCTCAGCCTGTGCTAAAGATTCTCTGATATCACTTTCGCGCTTATCAAGAGCAGTTAGTATCGGCTTCCAGGCAACTTTCTTCAGAATTAAAAGAAGAATTATAAAAGTAATAACAGTCCATATCATCAAGCCGGGATTAACGTCGAGAAGACCGCCATTTTCACCACCACCTGCGGCAATGACTGCTAATGTAATTTGAGTTAGCATTTATTTTCTCAAATGATTTTTAATTTAAGCTTTAAGAGCAAGAAGAATACAAATAACCAATCCGAAGAACGACATTCCTTCAATAAGTGCAGCGGCAATAATCATTGATGTTCTGATTGCGCCGGCAGCTTCTGGCTGTCTTCCGCTCGCATCCATTGCTGAGCTTGCGAGTTTACCGATTCCAAGTCCACCGCCGATAACAACTAATCCGGCGCCAATACCTGCTGCTAACCATGCAAAATCCATTTAAGTACTCCTTTTATTTTTGTTAATAAATTAATGTTCCTGATGTACTGCCATTCCTATAAACAAGGAAGTGAGCATTGTAAAAATATAAGCTTGAATAAGTGCTACTAAGATTTCCAAAAGATAAATAAAAACTGCAAAAGCAACTGAAACAGGTGCAATGAAAATAGTACCCATAAAAAATATTAATCCAATGAGTGCAAGAATCACTGTATGGCCTGCGATCATATTTGCAAAAAGTCGTATTGCAAGAGCAAAAGGTTTTGTGAACAATCCAAGTATTTCAACAGGTATCATTAGTGGAAGCAGCCACATTGGAATACCGTGGGGAACTAATCCTTTGAAGTATCCGAAAAATCCATTATGCCTTATTCCACCAAGCTGAATCATTAAAAATGCAATGATTGCAAGTGTTGCTGTTACGGCTATGTTGCTTGTAAAAGTTGCAGAGAATGGAATTAATCCCAAAAAATTTCCAAATAGGATGAAGAAGAATAAAGTCAGTAGAAACGGCAGAAAAGATTTGTAAGCTTTACCCAAAGTTGGTTCTGCAATCTCATCACGGACGAAGATAATTAATACTTCAAAAAAATTAGCTAACCTTCTTGGAATAAGAGAAGTTTTATAATTTCTAGCTACCAGGTAAAGAGTTAATAGAACCAGAAATGCTGCTAACCACATAAAAATAACATGCTTCGTCGGAGTAATATCAAATCCAAAAACAGGAGGCAACTGAGGGATATGAATATAACCCAGGAAAGGCAATTCTATCTCTTTTCCATCCATGACGTGGTGCAAAATCCAATCGCTGTCAGATCCACTTGAAGTTTTTAGCGTGTCCGAAACTGCTTTTAAAGTATCTATGTTACCGCTCGCTGCCAAACTGGCTTTTTCTCCCTAAATTCAAATAAAATATCTCAATTAATAAGTAAAAAACGTAAAAAAAGAGGATGGAAAATATAAACCCATATGTGTTTATTTCCAAAAAAATGAAGGTAATTAATACCAGTGACAAGCCCAAAATGAGTCTAAAAAGGATGCCTCCCCATAGGGCAAGCAAAAATATATTATCAGATTTATTTACACTGAATTTTATGAATGATAGTCCGATCAAAAAATTTATTATTGAAAGAAATGCCCCAAGCAATATTGATTTGAAAATCAAACCGGATATATTTGAAATAATGAAGAATACAGTTACAATGAGTAGTGTTAGAATGGAAATAACCAGAGCAACAATAAGAAGATGCTTTTCATTTTTTATCATTTCCGGCTTTCAGAACAGACTTAATGAAGGTGTACATTCCGGCGAAGACTCCAAAAAATGAACAAAAGACCGTTAAAACAGGTTTTGTATCAAATTGACCATCTAACCAAATCCCGATAAAAACCAGTACGGTAACCGTCACAGCAAGTTGAAGTCCTAATCCAACATAAGGGCCAACGTCTTTATAAAAATTATTGGCGCCTTTTAATTTATTAGGTTCCAGTTTCATTTTTTATGAAGTCGTAGAAGCGGATTCAGATGATCCTTTTGATTGCCCCATATTACTCTTTCCATTGAACCGAGCGCCGGCTTCGACAACCAGAATCTTTGTGAAGACATCCCCCGACAAATCAGCTTTGGATTCGAGGATTAGTTTTTCTTTGGCATTTATCATCCCTTCTACTTTACCACCAATGGTAATGATCTGACCATCGACTTTACCGAAAACTTCACCCTGATCACCGATGGTAACATTCCCTTGACAACTAATATCTCCCTGAATTGCCCCATCCAGCCTAATACTTCCGTCACTGGAAACTTTTCCTTCAATTTTTACCCCATTACTAATGATTGTAATATCATCAGAGTCTCCGTTCATAGTTTTTGTTTTCAATGTGTTCTCCTTATTTATTTGTGATGATTAAAAGAGTTTCGGGATCAACAGGCTTGCCGTTATGCCAGATTTCAAAATGCAGATGCGGACCGGTTGTTGCTAATCCACTGTTTCCGCTTTGAGCAATTAGCTCACCCTGTTTTACAAATTCTCTTTCCTTCTTAAGTATGACTGAATTATGCTTGTAAATACTTAAATAGCCATCCGAATGACTGAGAATTATTATATGTCCATAATTATTTGTGTAGCCGGAAAATACGACAAACCCGCCTGCTGCTGCATAAACAGGCGTTCCATCTTTCACAACTATGTCAATACCGAAATGAGCCCGTTCAGGATCAAAACTTCTGCTAATATATCCGTTAACGGGAAGAATGAAAAAAATTGTGTTATCCTGCTGCTGGATAAAAAGATTCTGCATGATACTGATCAATACACCAAAAACAGTTCCTTCTTTAGGAGTTTTATAATATTTCCGAAGTGTATCGGAATTAACTTTGAATGAGTCAATCAATGTGGAATCACCCAGAGCCATAGCATATTTTAATTTTTGATTGGCAGATTTTAATAGCTGCAATTCTTTTGCTAAAAAAATAACTTTATCGTTTAGTTCTTCGATTTCCTCGACAGTCTCTGCGTTCTGAACATAAGTGCCGGGTAAAATCCTGTTGGCAATTCCAGTGATGTTGAAAAAGTAGTAGCCAAATAAAGCAATCAAGATTGAATATATTACTGCAAAAATGAAAATTCTAGTTACAGTGAACTTTTTCGATTTTGCCTCGTGCGAAGTGTCATCCGGAACGATTATTATTGAAAAGCTTTTTAAGTTTTTTAAGTATTTGAATATCGGCATTTAAATTAAAACAATATAAAAACTGCACTAATTTAATTGAAGTTTCGCAACAATTCTACAAACTTAATCGAGCCTTCCCTTATCAATTTTGGCTGTTTTGAAGTCAGATCAATTATCGTAGATGATTTTGTCTCGTTCAATTCAGACCGAAACAATATTGCGTCAACGAAATGTGAAAAACTGGCCACGATCGGATCAATATGGTTTATGGGGTCTTCACCGGATCTATTAACACTTGTAGAAATTAATGGTCGTGAAATTTCTTTTAGAAGTTTCAAACAAAAATAATTTTGTGGAACTCTAACCGCGATCGTATCCTGGTTTACAATCCCTTTTGTTCTTTCGTTCAAGTTAAGAACAACTGACACTGGAGCCGGCCAGATTTTTTGAAGAAAATCCAGATGAGTATCATAAATGACATCAACATAATTCATAAGGTTTTCAAAATCAGATAGCAGCCAGATGAACTGTTTTTTTTCATCTCGACCTTTAATCTCAGCAATTCTTTTAACGACTTCTTCATCAAATGGATTTCCGCCAATTCCATAGATAGTGTCGGTCGGATAAATAAATATTTTTCCTGAATGATATAATTCTGCAGCCAAGCTTAAAGCTGATTCAAGACTCTCTTCGATGTTGATTATTTTTTGATCAGCTTGCATTTGCTAATAACTTTTCTGCCTTCTCAATAGCGAGATTGGGAAGAAGTAACTGTGCACAATCAAATGTGTCAAGAGGACATTTATTGAAACCGTGAATCCCGCAGGGTTTGCAAAGAAGATTATCATAGCTGATATAATTACTTTTATTATTATACGGATAGAAACCAAATAGCGGAATTGTCGAACAATATAAGGTTAAAACAGGAATATCAGCACACATGCCCAGATGAGTTGGGGCACTATCGTTACAAATTAATAATGAAGTACGTTTTAGAAGTTCAATCGTATCAATGAAGGAAAAATCACCAGCTAAAGAAAACACAGAATCTTCATTTCCTTCTCTTAAATCCTCACATAATATTTTGTCGTTAGTTCCGCCGACAAGAATAATTTGATATTTTTTGTTAAGGAAGTAATGGATTATCTGTCTGAAATATTCTGCAGGATATTTTTTTGTTTCCCATACTGAACCAGGTGCAATTGTAATGAATTTAGTAATCTTATTTTCACTTATAAACTCTTCAACCTTTTTTTTAGATTCTGCTGACACGGTTATCTCAGGGATAATCTTCCATCTGTCATCACCATAATCATTTCCGATGAATTCTAAATTCCTTCTGACTTCGTGAGCCGATGGATCATACTTAACCGTGTGCTTGAATGCAAACTTTAAATTGCTATTTTCAAAGCCATGAGTTTCTTTTGCGGAAATGTTCATTGCAATCAGTGCACTTCGAACGGAACGGTGAGGAGAATAAATAATTTCGTAATTGTTTGACCGGAGTTTTTTTATAAAACTTATGAATGCAAAAAAAGATTTCTGCCTGCCATTTTTATCAAATGGGATTACAGCATTAATATGTGGAGAGGCTGCAAATAATTCTTCAGTGGCTGGTATACACAGGACATCTATTAAACATTCAGATCTTTTTCTTTTTAATTCCTGTATAAAAGGTAAAGTAAGAATTGCATCTCCGGGAAAAGCAGTTTGTATGACAAGTATTTTCTTTTCAACAGCCATTTAATATTTCCATCTGTTGTGCATCCATAACCATTGTTCTGGATGTTCACGTATGACTTCTTCAAGATAAGAAGTATATCTCTGACTTAATTCCAAAATCTTTTCTTCTTCGCCAGCCGGCAAATTTTGCTGGGATATCTCCACCAGCTCGGTTTTATATGTATAATCATTTTGCCTAATAGCAATTCCACAAATAAGAGGTGCACCGGTTTTTAGTGCCAGTGCCGCAGGTCCTGTATAAACAGAAACTTTTTTACCAAAGAAATCAAGTTTTACTCCTTCTATTGGTCCTCTTTGATCAGCAACCATTGCCACTATTTTCTTCTCTTTGAGCGTTTGATAAGTTTTTCTTACTGAAATACCCAGAGGAACAACTTCATTCCCAAATTTAGTGCGAAAGTTATTCATCCATTCATAGACTAGCGGATTTCGCAGAGGTTTAACAATTACTGAAAAAGGCAGCTGAATCTGCATTGCAACTGAGATCGCAAGAAACTCCCAATTACCAAAGTGTGATGAAAGTAGGATCAGCCCTTTACCTTCTTTAAACTTTTCAACAATCAATTCAGGGCTGCTGCACTTAACTTCATTTATTAATTCTTCTTTTTTTATATAAGGAAGAAGCAATATCTCAACCAGGGTAATAGCAAAACTTTGATAAATTTTGAAGGCTAATGTTTTGTTAGTGTGAAAATCATTTTCAGGAAAGGCAATTTTGAGATTATTAAGAACAACTTTTTTTCTGATAGGGATAAGGTAGAAAAACACCACCGCCATAACAGTTGCAAACTTTCTAGAGAGATTTAATCCAAGAAGTCTGAACCACCAGCTAAATAGGATAAATAGGATATATTCAATTCTGTTCTTCATCAATAGTCAAAAATAATATCGCAAAAATAACCAAAGATTAACAATAAAGATGAAGAAGAAGAAAAATCACCAAGTACCTGTTGCAATCGGTGATTAATTAATAGCTATACGACGCTGCCAATAATCGTCTCTTAGCTCTCCTCTTTTGGTTGAATGAAGTAGTTGATAATCGGAAAAGCCTGTAAGATCACCAAAAATAAATTCTACGCCTCCTTCTAAGCTTTCATATCTCCAGATCTCATATGGTCGGGCATCTGTCGTGTTAGGGTAACGCTGAATTTCAGTCGGCTCACCGTATATGATGAGAACTCTTCCACGATCAGTCTTCCAGCCTTTTTTGCCAAGGGCTGAAAATCTTGCATCGCTTTCATTTACCCGCTTTACATAATTGAGATAATTTTCATTTCTATCATCTGAAGGGTTTTCATCGCGAGCTTTCCAAAAAGTATAGATGAATTCTCTTTTTGCTTCTTCTGTTGAAAGTGCTTTGTACCTGTCAGTCTCAGGAGCAGTTGCTATGTATTTTGATTTATCAAATAAATCATCTATTTCTTCTTCTGACATAGCCCCGAAGGTAGTACTCAGAACAGGAGAAATTGTTGTTTGGAAAGTATCAGCTGGAACAACTGAGGGGTTATAAACAAAAAATCTTTTTGATGATGAAACTCCATAATTTGCTACACTGTCAATCAGGTTTAGCATTAGAGTGTACGTGTCAGTTGGGAGCTTATAAGCTTTAACAATTCCAACTTCAACTCTTGTGTCAGCAGATTTATTTATCCTTTTGGATTTTGAGCTAATAAGCTGTCCTCTGCTGTTGATAATCATTTCATCCAACCGCATTTCTGAATTTGTCGGATCAGCTTTAAGATTATATAACTCTGTGTAATAGAACATTACCGGCTGCATCTCCCCACCGACTGAAGCTGGCAGAGGAGTTACCTCATATGTATTCTTGTAAAAGATGGATGAAGTGTTGTCACTATTAGGAACAATATTCGAAGCGAGCTGAACATCGCTTAACGATGTAGTAGAGTTATGAAAAGGAATAACATAAATATTTTCATTAATTGTTTTTTTATTCAATGGATTATTTACGTCGCTGCCAGTTACATTTACAATGTAAGAGCCTTTATCAATTACAAATCCAACCATACCGATCAGGCTTCGGTCTAAACCAGCTGAATCTTTAATTTCATTGGATATAATCCAGTGCTTATCAATTATGTTAGCCGAAGTAATGGAATCATCAATTTGAATCTGCAGCAATCCCTGAACATAATCTAAGGTATCAGTATCAACATAAGTTAATCCTAGCTGATTGAATGAGTAATAGAACTCGACATAATTAGATAAGGAGTCATAACCAAACTGAGCATAGTCAAATTCAAAAGTTATCTTTTGAGGAAAGACAAAAGTCAGGCAGGATAAAAATGATAAAGACAGTAAAAATCTATTCATGACAAATCCAGAATTTTATTGCTCTAAAAATAAAAAAGCGTCCATTGATATTACAACAGACGCTTTTATAATTAACTTAACAGATTATTGGAAGCTAAGCTTAATTGTAAACACGTGGTTTGCAGTCGGGAAATCTTTAACATCCCTGAATGCATAGTCAAATACAAAACCAACTTCACCGCCAACCTTATAGTCTAAACCGGCACCGAAAGTCAGGCCATAAATATATTCGCTTGCATTATCAAAAAGGAAATTGTAACCACCTCTTACAAAGAAGTTGTTCATAAATCCGTATTCCAAACCCAAGTTTGCTACATCTTCAAATGAATTATTAGCAGTATATGCACCAGCAAATAACAAGTTATTCTGCTCATCTATGTTTAGTGCATATGTCATACTTAGCTGGAAAAAGCTGGGAATCTGAAAACCTTCAGTGATAACCTCGTAGCTTCCTGTTGAAGCACCCGGTATAGAGCCTGGGATAACGGTTCTATCAGCCAGATCCTGTCCAGAGTAATTCATGTCGCTTCCAATGTTTTTAACAGCAGCACCAATCATTAATGCGTCTGAGAACCGGTATTGAACACCGGCATCTAAAGCAAATCCTGTAGCATTTGTGTTCTGAATATTCTCAGATATTATCTTCAGGTTTGTTCCGATTGAGATTCTATCTGTTAAAACTTTCGAGTAAGTGAAACCGATAGTTAAGAAAGAAGGAGAGTAAGTTTCTCCGGTTCCATCAGGAAAAGTCTCTGTGGTAACAGGAATATCTCCAAAGTCAAATGTTTTTAGATCCAAGCCAATGGATCCTATATCACCAAGGCTTGTTCCTATTGCAAAGTAAGATATGTTAATATCAGCAAGATAATTGACATAACTAAACATTGCTTCGGTTTGCGGATAAACATCCAAACCGGCAGGGTTATAGAAAATAGATTCTAACCCTGTAATATTAGCCAGGAAAGCACCTCCTGTAGCTATTCCACGGGCACCAACGGGTATGAGTACTTGTTCAGCACCCGTCGTTCCTTTTCTTGCAACGTCACCTGCATAAATTGAAGTTGCAATCAGGATCAGTACTAGTATTATTTTTTTCATTTTATAAACTCCAATATTTTAACTTAAAATAGATGGCAGGCAACATTTTATATACCTGCCAATCTTAAATTAGTTAGAACCTTTGTATTTGTTTCTGAGGCATTATTATTGCAAACTTCAATACTTTATCACCATAAATAGGATTTGAAACGATTGCAAGGAACATGCCTGAAGCTACTCTCAATTCAGATTCATTTTGCAAATTCCAACGTAAGAACGGAGATGTTGGTGAATCCTTATCATCGCTTGTTAAAGTTCTTAAGAGAGTTCCAGATAAAGAATAAATCTTAACTGTTACATCTTGAGGCAAGTTTGTAAACGTAACAAACGGCTCGTCAGGTGTATTCGAATAGTAATTTGATAAAGTGTTATACCCAAACAATGGGTTCGGATAAACATTTACTTTTTCCCATCGAGCACGCTCATCCTCTTCTGTTAATGTTGTACCGGCAAGAGTACTGAACTGATAAACATCATCCTCTGTATATGGATACACTTCTAAGGGAATTGTAAGCACATCCCCGGGTGTAAACCAAGCAGTTGGACTTACTCTCACCAGTCCAAGTAAGTACATCGTACTGAGAAATGGTGAGTCGAAAATAGCTCTTTGTTCATCTGTAACTTGAGCATCAACTGGCAGAACAGGAATAGCTGGATACCAGCGAACAAGATCGGCCCATTGAGTTACTGTTCCGCTGCTTGTTTGAAATTCTCCGCCGGTTAATTCGATCTGATTACCATCAGGATCATAAGGACTGTTGAATATTATTAAATACTCTCCAGTTTCTCTTACATCCGTTCCCGGATCCCAAATTCCATCAGGATTTGCTTGTTTAAAATATTGGTTGTTTCTTGATTTTGATTCAATGAAGCCCATAGCTAACTGGTATTCTTCTCCATGCTGTTCATCTACAACCCATGCTGTAAACGGAACGTCAACATATCCGAATGGTCTGTCATTGGCAACGTCCCATTTTCCAATTGGACCTTTACCTGTAGTATCGGAACCTGTTAACCTCTCGGCATAAGGATAAGTATTAGCAGCAACCTGACCTCCGGCATAATTTCTATAACCGTTGATATATCTGTATGCCTTACCAGAACCTTCATTACCAAAACGTATCTCAACCTTTCGCAGTTTATCAGTTGTTAAGTATCTGCTTTTTACAGTATCAGGGTTGGCATTAAGTCTAAATGGATATGGTATTGTCTCATGATCACTGTCAAATAAATAAGAAGGGACTTCGGTAACTAAATCTTTACCCATATACCATACCCCTCTTGCTCTGAGCGAATCAATAGCAGAACCTGTAAAATTATACCATTCAGAGCCAGGTGGACTATAGGTCACCATTCCAATTACTGCATCCTGTCTTTCAACTTTTGTTATAAATCCATCCGTAATTTTTTGATTGACTGCCTGTGAACCGTAAGTATAAGCCAACGAAGAATCTTGCAGAATGGCACCAGTTGAAAGGTTTTTTAATTTCCAGAACATTGAATAATATACGGATGAAGTATTTTTGAAGAAAGTTACTTCATAATTTTGACCGGTAAGCTCTTCGTTATTAATAATATCCAGACCAACATTACCAAGAGATGCACCGCTAATCTTGTTTGCTGGTTGAACAACTACCGGCGGATTGAGTGCATCTTCGCCAACGACAATGGAACTGACCGATCTTATATTTTCTGCAGCCTGCGCAAAGGCAAATGAGCTAAGGTAGTAATCACCCGGTGTTCCCAGAGGATTCTCAGGACCGGCTTTATAAATTAAAGCGAGGTAATTAAGCGCATAGCTAGTTACTGCAAAGTAATACGGCCTGCCTTTAACAACAGGAGTATTTGGCGTAAACGGATCATTGAAGATTCTTAACCTAATTCTTCCTGTCGTAGGATCAACATACAGAGCCGAATCCATCTGATTTTCTGGAGGAGATACTTCGTATAAAAGTTCGATTCCCCCTGTTTCAGAATTTTCCTGATAAATATTTTCAATAAAATTATCTAAGTCATATCTTGCTAAGAGCACAGAATTTGGCTGTCCAGCAACGATATCTTCAGGGATATTAGTTTTGAAAGCCCAAACCTGGTAACCTTCAAATCCCAGGTCCCAGGTAGGAGTAACGCTTTTATATTCTACCTGTCTCTTGGTATCCCAGGAGATGTCTATGAAAGTGTCGCTCGATGATAATGTAACAATCGGAGCTGGAGGAGGAGTAGGAGCTAAGAAGTTTAGATCAAATATATTCTGAGCACCATCATCAATCGCACGTGTAGCAGTAATTCCGTCAAGCGGATTTGCACCTCTTCCAACAACATAAGCGATTACTATTTCATTCTCCTCGTTTTTGTTGAGAACGAATGGACCAGTATTTGTCATCTGCCGACAATCACGATTTTGGTTACATATCCAACCAAAATCAGTTACAGGATCACCCCAGAACCAGAATCTGGGTTCATATAAAAGACAATCAGCACCGCCTCTCATTTCACCAAAAGCAAAAGTAGGAGGAGGTGGCGGGCATGGATTGGGTGCATCACCAAATCTATCCAGACCGAGCATATAATTTCGAGCTTCATCTATATCGTTCGGATCACCTAGTGCAGCTACACCGTTAAAATAAACAACAAATGAAGATATCGGCAGATTTGTTGCCCCGGGATACTCAACGATTCCCTTTATTTGACCTTGAACTGAATGTGCAGTATCAAGAGGAGTATCTGTTCCTTCATCATAAATGTTATTTCCATTATTATCAATATATGTTTCTCCTGCGATGTAGGCTCGTGGGCCTGAAAAGAAGTCTATGAAGAAAGCAGGTACTTGAGCACCATACTGAGCATCGGGTCCGTTCCCATAAGTAAAGCCTGCATTTCTCGGGACATCAACACCAACCACGTCATCGGTTGCATCGCCTAGATCCGGATCTGCCCAGGCACCAAAATAAACATCGGTGAGCTGATCGGGATCGCTCGGAGTAAGACCAACGTATTTTATTCTGTAACGTACAAAAACAATATTTCCAATAGCTCCGGCAGAAGCAAACGCAAAGACAGACTGTCTTACTTCAATACCAGCCTCTATCGTTGTATTCCATCTACGTTGTGCAACCGGTAAACCATCATGGTATACACACCATGCTAATTCATCACCGATTAAATCAGGCATATCTTCGTCCGGATCATATAAACCATTTCCATTTTTATCAACAGGTTCATATATACCGTCACTATTACCGTCAACAAAATCGGCACCCAGAGCTACAGCATCTATCCAGTCCTGCCAGCTCTCTCCAAATGGTTCATCCTGCGAATTAATCACATAAATAACTGCATTTGGATCATTTTCACCGTCAACAACACCCTGAACATAATCCTCTACTAGGCTGGCGGAAGCTGCGGCATTAGCCCAAGGTACTCCAGCCTTATTACCGCTGAGAAAGAATCCTGATGAGAATAGAAAACCTCCGCCGGCATACTGTCCCAGACTTCCGTTAGGTGGAACATTTACGTCTGCAATTATTCCTTTTCTATTCAAAGGCATCCAAACATTATTAACATTCAGACCGTAAGCATCTCCCTGCTTACCGGAAACCTGAGTGCCGGTAATTTTATAAATTGGCTTAGGAGAGCGAAAACCGCTGTTATCGTCTCCCAAAAAACCGAACGCAATAAATGCCACTCCCAGAAAGAGAAGCAGCAATTTATAACTGTATTTAATTTTTATTTTCATTTCAATCATCCTGTTTGTAATTAAAATCAAATTTTTGTTAGAAAGTAATTCTATCAAAATTCAACTTGAGCCCGAGCTTGATAAGTCTCGGTATACCAAAATTGCCCGGGGATTTTTCTAAGGTTTCATAATCCTTAACATAACCTTCTCCCTGCTGCTGAATAGTTCCCTGTGCATCGGGATCGTTTAAATAACCAGTTGTATAAGGACTTCCTGTAGATCTCCATACTCCAGTTATATTATCTGAATCGAGAAGATTCTCAATCCAAACATAAGGAGTCAAATAGAAGTTACCTATTGGGAATCCCTTTTCAACTTTCAGATCAATCCTGAAACTACCAGGTGCGTATGCAGAATTAATATAGCCGGTATTATCCGCAACTAAACCATTATCACCAAGGATATCCCATTGATCAACTGGTGTGTATGGTCTTCCGCTGCTATATGATAGTATTGCATTTGCATTAAACAACTCGAAGAAACCAAGTTCACCTTCAGGAACGAAGAAATCAATTATTGCTATAGCAGTATGTCTCTGATCGAAGGCTAAAGGAGCGATAACCTTTGGAGGAAGGTTATCAAGATTTCTGAATACAGCAGTCTGACTTGAATTTGTTGATGAACCTGTTCCATCAGCAAACGAAAGTGTGTACTGCAGTGAAGCACTGAAATAACTTAACCTAGTCACATCAAATGAAAAAGCAAATCCTTTTATAGTACCAAAGTCAGCATTTTGGGAACCGATAGCATTTACAACCTCACCGCCCTCAGAACGCTGATACTGGCTTACTTCTACATTTACAAGTGATTTAGTGTTTTTATAAAAAGCTGTTATATTCAAAGCAGAATTGGGACCTAATAATTGTCTGAAACCAACTTCGTACTGAGTTGTTTCTTCACTCAACAAGCCGCCGTTAAAACTGCTTTGCGGTGACATTGTTATGTACTGATTGTAATCAAATGGTCCAGCATACATATCATTCAGCTCAGGTGTCTGGAAAAATGTTCCATACATAGCATGAAAAACTGTAGCGTCAGTTACAGGAAATCCTATTCCAATTCTCGGAGAGAATTTTACTTCAACATCTTTTATCTTAAAGTCCTCAATGTCAAATTTATTTGCGTCTAAACCACCTGCATAGGGTAAAGGATATCCTTGTTCAGAAATAGGATTTATTAATTCATGGGATTTAATGTCGAAATAATCCATCCTTATACCAAGATTCAAAACTATATCCTGCAGCTCAAATCTATCCTGCAAATACAAATAACCGAGTATCGGTTTTCTTGGCTTTAAGAATTCTGCCATGCTCGGATCTGATTGTATACTTGGATCTGCAAACCAATCCAATGATGATGGATCATCGGAGCTTGTCTTTGTAGTACCTGTAACATCATAACCAAACACAAAAGGCTGGTTCTGTGCAAACCTGATATAGTCCGGTTGTGATGGGTCTACAGCGGCAACCGTATAAGCAAAATTACCATATCCTCTTACTGTATGCTGTTCAACTCCAAAACCAAATTCAAGCAAGTGGTTATCGAGCTGTGATGTTAAATCAAAATCAGCCCCGATCCTAACATCTTCCCTTTGCTGGAATAATCCTCTTGACCATCCGTACGGCCTGTAAACACCATTAGCATCCAATGACCTTGTCTGTCGTCCATCTCCTAATAGAGTAACATTCATTCCAGATTCATTTGCCCACCACAAGCTGTCTCCATAAAGCAGCTGGTTTTCGGCACCTTTTAAGAATGGATTGTAGCGCTGGTATTCGAACTGTCTATAACCAAAGTTTAAATTCCAGAATGTGCTGCTGCTAACGGTTTGTGAAACCCTTGCACTGTAAGAATAATTTGTTTCCTGAGTTTCCTCAATAAACTGAGAAGCATTTTTGTATTGTCTTTGAGCAGTTCCATCTGTACCGTTTTTTGCAATCCTGTCATTCAATAATGCGCTTAATTGAACATTCCATCCGCCAAAACGTGAATTTATTTTACCACTAAATCTCCAAACGCCAGCGGGGTTATTTGGAATCGTTTTGTAAACTATTGGCTCATCCAGGATTGTCCCATCCGCCAATGAATAAAATTCTATCGGAACCGCCGGAGGATCAGCATCATTGTACCAGCCTCTCTCTCCAGAAAGGAATATTGTGTGTTCTGGTATTCCCGGGATTATAGGACCACTTAAAGATCCTGAATATAGGTTTGAGCCGGAAGGATCTGTATTTAATACATCTGATGATAGAACATCAATAAATAAATTGTAATATGGCTGACCGGTTTTCGTTGTTACGTTTACAATACCAGATTGAGCCTGACCATACTTAGCTTCGTAACCGCCAACCTGAAATGATATCTGATCAATTGCAGTGTTACTTACCTGGGCAACTGTTCCCCTGTTATAAAGGTTATTCTGAGGGACACCGTCAACAATGTATAGTACTTCACTGCCTCTGCCGCCACGAACGTTAATCGTTGCGTTACCTTCCTGACCACCACTGCCTTCCTGTATCACAACGCCAGATTGCAAAGATGCGAGATTCTGAACACCGCGGACCGGTAACCTGGATATTTGATCAGAGTCAATTACTTTAACAGTGTTGGTGGACTTTGCCTCGAAGAATTTTTTATCAACAACTACGATATCAGGCAAAGTGAAGTCAGTGGATAGTTCAACATCCAATTCATAAGTGATGTTTGCAACAATTCTAACTTCCTGAATTGTTTTAGGGGCATAACCTACGTAGCTGATTTTAACTTCGTAAGTTCCGGGAGTAATATTAAGTATAAAGTAATTACCATCGATGTCTGTGGCAGCCCCAAGATTGGTGTTCAATAATATTATGTTGGCACCAATCAAAGGTTCTCTAGTATCTGCATCTATAACTTTACCACTCATTTTGCCAACTCCCGTTTGAGCAAAAATAGCGGCTGAACTTAGCAGAATTACTAAAAGTGCCAGAAGATTTGTAGATATTTTTTTCATCTCTTCTCCACGAAATGTTATAAAATAATCTTCTGAGTTAATCTCTGAATTAAAAGAAAGAACAAATTCAACTTGTAAAAAAAAACGGGCGAATTTACCAATTGTTAAATTGGAAAACCCACCCGTGTTTCATAATAACATCATGACTAAATTACTTGAGTAACATCATCTTCTTGGATGAAGTAAAGTTTCCTGTATTTAGTGTATAAATGTATAAACCTGATGAAAGACTGGATGCATCAAAATTAACGCTGTGCTGTCCAGCTTCCTGAGTTGTGTTCACTAAATTTGCAACCTCGTTGCCAAGAACATCATAAACTTTCAATGTTACAGCACTTCTCTCGCCTAAAGTATACTTTATGGTTGTGCTTGGATTGAAAGGATTAGGATAATTCTGCTCAAGGGCAAAACTGTTTAATGAAATATCATCTTCAACTCCAATAATTTCAACTAATATATCAGTAGTAAAATGATAATACTGAGCTGTAATGCTTGGAGGCATTATTCCCCAACCGTTAGCAGTGCTAGCTGGCATAGGATCGCCCTGCATAGCGAGATGTACAGTTATGATATCATCATCAACTGGTGATACCGGGGCAACAGGAACAATGCTAACATGTCTGAAATCTAATAATGGAGTAGTCACTGGTGTAAATACTTCAGGATCGGTCCATGTGTCACCACCGTCGGTGCTATACATAAACATACCTTGGAAGAATGCTGTTGAATCTGCCGCAGCTGCGCCCGGCCAGAATTCACCAGAAGTGGTCTGGAAAGCAACAAATAAATAATCGTGTACCTGTGAACGGCCAATCACTGGTCTGCCGATAGGATACATTACATCAGCAACACCTGGAAAATTCGGAACGAAACCGCCAACATTATTAGTATCAGCAATTGCTTTCGTGTTTCCACCGTTTATGTTTGGTGACCAGAAACGGATTTCTGATTCTCTTCCCGGATAGTAACCGGTAGCTGTGTTCCAACCGCATTCAAATACAACTACTGGCTCTTCGCCATAAAAGTTAACACTAACACCTCTTATACATCCAAAGTAATCTTGAGCTGCATCTGGAACAGCATCCCAAATTCTTAGTGGTGTTGTCCAGGTTAAACCAGCATCAGTAGATTCTGTATACCAGACATCGTAATCATTACCATTTCCGCCAGCATAAGCCATACCCACTTTACCACCATCAGAGACGTTTAAGGATTGAGTTTCAGCTTGATCACCATTAAAAGTCTGCCAACCAGAGAATACACCACCAGCTAGGGTATTAACATAAAAACTGTCTCCACCATTTACAGAAGAGGCAAGAATAAGTTCATCATTAGCAGTCATACCAAGTATTGGCCAAATAGCCTGACCATTACCAAAAGGTGCTTCGCCTGGATCAAAATTGGAGAAACTATATGAAAAAGCTCCGTCATCAATAAATACAGTAGTTCTCGTTGCTGTCTGATCAGCATTATTGTGATTTGCAATTACAGCGCTGCCATCTTGTTTTCCAATAATTGATGGGAAACCAGATCTTCCGGCAGTACCGGTATTTACAGGAACAGCACCTAATTCAAACCAATTTGCGCCGCCGTCATCAGAACCGAAGTAAAGACAGGTTCTATCTGCCCACGCATTATCACATACAGATGAGTAAGTGAATACTGCATGAAGATAACCAGGGTTATTTAAATCGTACCAGATCTCTTGAGTTGATCCGTTTGACTGTAAATCGTATCCTGATTGTCTGTTTTCAATGTTGTTAACAGTCCATACAAGTCCCCCAGAATTAACTGGACCAAAAGAAACCGGGTCAGCGGTAAACAACTCTAAATTGTTAGTTGGATCACCAACTTCATTGCCAGTAATAACAATATTTGGTTGGACGGTTGATCGAGCGTCCTGAGCGAGGGTTAAACTGAACCCAAGTAAAAGAACTGAAATGAGTAAAGCTGTAAGTTTATACATGCCACTCTCCTTTTATTTATTTATGGATGAATTAATTAAGAAAGATTCCTTCAACAAATCTTTTAAAATTTTCAAAATGTTAAGAGTGATGACCGTTTAAATTGAAAAATTATTAAAATACTCGGTCAAAATAACACTACTGAATTTGTCAGTCAAGCAGTGAATTACGAATTATTTTCTGGTTTAGAAATAAGCTTTTTTGTTAAAAATGTCAAGAGACCGATTTTTCCGCTAAAATTAAATGCAAACCGTGTAAATATCTTCTATACCGTCTATCGTTGAAATCGAATTCTTAATTTCTTCATTAATTGGACTGTCAAGATTTACAATTGTTAATGCGTAATCACCTTCTGATTTTCTGCCCAAAGAAAGACTTGCAATATTAATATTTGATAACGATAATTCCCTGCTGACTGATGCAAGCATACCTGGCTTATCAATATTTTTATAAATTAAAATGTTTCCTTCAGGTTTGAATTCGACCGGATAATTATTTATCTCAACAATTCGCAGCTCGCTACTTCCGAATATTGTACCACAAAATTTCCATTCACCTGAATCAGTAGAAATTTTTGTTTCTAATAAATTAACATATCCCCTATTATCAGTCGAATTAATTTCTTCTAAAACAATTCCAATTTCTTCAGCGAGTAATGGTGCGTTAATATAATTAACTGTTGAGTCCATCTCTTCAGAAAGAAATCCTTTTAAGAAAGCAGTTGATAATAGTTTGATAGAGCTTCGGAACAATTCACCGTTAAAACTAATAGTAAGTTTTTGAAGTGAGTCTTTCCTGATCTGTGATAAAATTTTTCCCTGAACTTCCGCAAGCTTAATGAATGCTTTGAGATTTTCGTTTGATATTTCTTTGAGCGAAGAAGCGTTAACAGCTCCAGCCGGTGAGCCATTATTTAAGTAATCAACTATCTGTTCTGCAATTTGAACAGCAACTTTCTGTTGAGCCTCTTCAGTTGATGCGCCAAGATGCGGTGTGCTCACAACCGCAGGATGTTGAATCAAACCAAGACTGAAATCGGGCGGTTCAGTTTCAAATACATCCAAACCTGCAGCAGAAACTTTTCCTTCCTTTAATGCTATTAGAAGATCTTTCTCATTAACAATTCCACCTCTCGCACAGTTTATTATGACAACACCTGTTTTACATTTTGAAAGTTCAGAATAGGAGATTAAATATTTTGTTCGATCATTAAGAGGAGTGTGAACAGAAATTATATCAGCACTTTTCCAGATTTCATCAAGCGTAACAAGCTGAATATCCAAATCAGATACAGCATCAGCAGAGACGAGCGGATCGTATGAGATCACTTTCATTCCAAAAGCTCTGGCTCTGATTGCAACTTCCTTCCCAATCTTACCAAGACCAATCAGTCCAAGAGTTTTGCCAAATAATTCACTTCCCTGAAATCTTTTTCTATCCCATTTTTTTAGATGAAGAGAAATGTTCGCCTGAGGAATTTTTCTGGATGCAGCCATCATAATAGCTATTGTATGTTCAGCGGCAGAGATTGTGTTTCCGCCCGGAGTATTCATCACAAGAATTCCTTTGCGCGTTGCGGCCTTCACATCAATATTATCAGTACCGGCACCTGCTCTGCCAATGACTTCCATACCTTGCATCTTCCCGATCAATTCAGCATCAACAATAACATTTAACAATTCGTCTTTTGAAAAATCAGTCTTATAGTCCACATTAAATCCTGCAGACTTCAGAATCTCCGTACATTTTTCATCAACGGAATCACTGATAAGGATTTTCTTCATTGAGCAGAAATGATTTGAGTTTAAGTTACTGAGACTTAGAGTGCTGCGTTAAGCTTCTCAACTATTTTACTTTTAGGAACTGCCCCAATAATTGTGTCTTTAAGCTTACCATCTTTAAATAACAGCAGCGTAGGAATGCTTCGCACTCCAAATTTAATTGAGGTTTGCTGGTTTGAGTCAACATCAAGCTTTCCAATTTTTACCTTACCATCATATTCACCGGCTAATTCTTCCACGATTGGTGCAATCAATTTACAAGGGCCGCACCATACTGCCCAGAAATCTATAAGCACCGGTTTATCTGATTTAATTACTTCAGCTTCAAAATTATCATCTGTAATTTCAACTGGTTTCATTTAATAATCCTTTATAAGAATAATAGTTAGTTATTGTCTTTTTCCCGTGAAGCTAACGATATCTTCTCCTCCATCAGCGTTTATCATTCCTCCGCTAATCCACTCTCCTCCGTCCCTGCTTAAGAGAGAAATAACTTTGGCTACATCTTCTGGAGTTGTTAATCTTTCTCTTGGGTTTTTTATCTCCGCAACTTTTATCATCTCTTCATTGCCTGGAATTTTCCGAAGAGCAGGTGTATCTGTTACTCCAGCCATAATTGCAGAAACTCCTATATCCATATGCCCAAGTTCAATAGCTAATTGTCTGACGTGTGACTCGAGTGCCGCTTTCGCTGCTGACACAGCTCCATAGTATGGAATAGCAGTATGACTGCCTGAACTCGTCATTGCAAATATTCTTCCTTTTTTTGCAAGCAGATCTGCTAAATAAATTTCCTGCACCCAGTAGACCAATGAGTGAGCCATGACATCGAGGGTCATTTCCATCTGTGCGTGAGTTATAGGCTGTTCATCTTTATTTCTTGGAACAAAACTTTTCAGAGTACCGAATGCAAGTGAATGCATTATTACTTTTATAACAGATTCGCCATTTAATTTGTTTTTAAGCTCGGTAACAATTTCAGTTCTCTTAAACTGGTCTGCAGCATTAACATTATAGAACCAGGCTTCTCTACCGCTAGCTTTGATATGATTTATAATCTTCTCAACATTAGGCATTGTTGCCTGACGATCAAGGTGAATTCCAATAATATTGTAGCCATCTTCTGCAAGCTTCATGGCAGTCGCACCGCCAAAACCTGAAGAAGCACCTAAAATAACTGCCCAGTATTTTTTATTTTCTTCTTTATCCATGGATGATGAATTTTTGATTAAATAGTTTATGTAATAATACAAAATCGGTTAAAGTCTCACAAATAAATTAAGAAAGGGAAGACCTAAATAACAATGCTTATTTGGGATTTAATAGAAAAGAATCTTCACCAAACAATTCGGTTAATTTATTAAAAAGTTCAGTTGATAAATCCACCCTGTTATTTTTTAAAGCATAAACAGAACTCCTGCTTCCATTTGAAAAAAGTTGAATGAATACGGGAGTTTTCCCGGAATATTTTTCGAGAAGAGGCTGCAGTTCAAGTAATTTTTCAGGCGACACTTTTTCTTTAACGATATTTATTCTTATGCTGCCTGACAATTCATTTCTTGCAATATCAATGGGTAATAATTTATTGACGTGCATTTTAACGGTATCGCCGCTGCTTTCAAGATTCCCGATTACAAAAACCGGCTCTTCCTTCAGAACATATTTTCCATAATCGGCATAGACTTTTGAAAACATCAGGCACTCGCAAGAACCGGAGAAATCATCAATCGTAAAAAATGCCATCTGCTTGTTGGACTTATCAATTTTAGTTCTGACGTCTGTTATTACTCCGCAAGCACGAACATTTTCTATTTCATCAGTCTCTTCCGCTTCGCCAATATGGAAATTTGCAAAAGATTTGTATTCAACATCATACTTGTGCAAGGGATGTCCTGTGACATAAAAACCAACCACGTCGCGCTCTTTTGCGAGTCTCTCTTTTTCAATCCACGGTTCTGCCGGAATTAATGCTGGCTCGGGAACAGTAATTTCTGAGCTTCCTCCAAAAAGACTATCTCCTGACGCAAGTTTTGAGTTTTGTATTTTATGTGCGTGATCAAGAGCTAACTCGACAGAATTAAACAGCGACGCTCTGTTACTGTTAGTAGTATCAAACGCACCTGCAATCACTAATCCCTCAAGTGCACGTTTGTTAACAGTTCTTGTATCAACATTACGACAGAAATCAAAAATACTTTTAAAATTTCTTCCAAGTTTATTTCTTGATTTTATAATCTCTTCAACTGCACCTCTGCCAACATTTTTAATTGCAGAAAGACCAAAGAGAATCTTCCCATCAATTGCATCAAAATTAACTGATGGATTATTAACATCAGGAGGAAGGATTTCAATCTTCAATCTTCTGCAATCTTCAAGGAATTTTGTAACCTTATCAGTATTCTCAAATTCATTTGTAAGGTTAGCCGCAAGAAACTCTGCTGTGTAGTGAGCTTTCAAGTAAGCTGTCTGATATGCAATATAACTGTAAGCAACCGCATGACTTTTATTAAAACCGTAGTTCGCAAATTTATCTATCGCATTAAAAATCTCTTCAGCAACTTTTTTAGAAATTCCATTATCGATTGCACCTTTAATGAATTTCGCTTTCTGTTCTTTCATCGCAATGAGATCTTTTTTACCCATCGCACGTCTGAGAATATCTGCTTCGGCAAGACTTATTCCGCCAACTTTATTTGCAATCTGAATCACTTGTTCCTGGTAGACAATTATTCCATAAGTTTCCTTCAATATTTCTTCAAGAATTGGATGAAGGTATTCAACTTTCTTTTTACCAAATTTTCTATCGATGAAGTCATCAATAAATTCCATCGGACCCGGACGATAGAGAGCATTCATCGCAGCAAGATCGCTCAAACTTGAAGGCTGAAGTTTCTTCAGGTACTCCCGCATCGGCGGAGATTCAAACTGAAATATCCCGGTTGTTTGTCCCTTTGTAAAAAGCTGATAGCTTTTTTGATCATCAAGCGGAATCTCATCAATATTAATTACTTCGTTATAATTTTTCTTTACCAGTGCAATCGTATCTCTGATGATTGTTAACGTTCTCAATCCAAGAAAATCCATTTTTAGCAGCCCAACATTCTCAATGTCTTTCATATTGTATTGCGTAACGATTTCCTGCTGCGAAACTGCATTTGCCATCGGAACGTAATCACTAACATCACCGGGAGTAATTACCACACCAGCTGCATGCTTTGATGCATTCCTGTTCATTCCTTCAAGTACACGTGCGTGCTTTATCAATTCCTGAATCTGCGGTTCTTTAGAATCTTTTACCCACTTCAATTCAGGAACTTCTGCAAGTGACTGATCAATTGAAAAAACTTTTCCAAATTTTGAGGGGATATGCTTTGTTATATTATTTACAGTCGGGATAGGAATCTTCAAAACTCTTGCAACATCTCTAATCACTGCTTTTGATGAAAGCCTGTTAAAAGTTATTATCTGGCTTACACTATTATCGCCGAATTTTTTTCTCACGTAATCAATCACTTCACCCCTTTGATCATCAGCAAAATCAACATCAATATCGGGCATTGATTTTCTTTCTGGATTGAGAAATCTTTCGAAGAGCAAATTATAATCAAGAGGATTGATGTTGGTTATTCCCAATGCATAAGCAACCAGACTTCCTGCAACACTTCCTCTTCCCGGTCCAACGGGAATATTTTTTTCTTTTGCTGAATTAATAAAATCCTGAACAATTAATAAGTAACCTGAGAAGCCCATCTTTTTGATT
>JALONF010000002.1 GCA_025455085.1 Ignavibacteriaceae bacterium | reverse complement strand
TTATCACTATCAACCATAACAACTGAAGAGCATCTTGTTCCGTACTTTTCTGATTTGATGAAAACAGGCGAGAGCATTCTTTCCAAATCCAGACCTACTCCTGTATCCGGGAGTTCTTCATCTTTAGCAATTGAGGTATCCTTAAGTATTGCAATAACTTCCCAGGCATTAATATCTTCCTGCCGAATTAAACTTTGAAGATGTCGTTTACTTCTTTCAACTTTTGGCCATGGAGTATCTAGTAGTGCATTGCTGATTCCGTGAACGCCAACCTCAAGTTTCTGCAGCCCTTCAGTTTTATTGGAGAAATAGAAAAGTTCATCAACGGAACCGAGAATAAGATTAAAACCGTTGAAGTCTTGTAAAGTTGGTTTTAATTTGTTGTAATATTCTTCTGGTGAAATATCATCAATTAAAAAATCAAGTGGCAGATTTCCGCGGGAAGGTGCATCACTTCTGTGGTTCTTCAAATCTCTGAAGTTCGTAATAGCTGCGAATCTTCCTTGTCTTGTTATACCCATCCACGTCCCGTAGGCCTGCAGATCTTTTCCAGCGAGAAGATCGGGATGTTCTGTCCAATAATCTGCCTGCTCGCTTGGGCGATTATAAAACTCATCCCGGTTTGCAGCAAAGACCAGCTTGTATTTAGGATGAGCGTTATTTGCGAAAACTATTAAACACATACAGTTATTAGTTGATTAGTTATTGGTTTTGGTTTCTTAGACTTTTGTTATTGGAATCCTATTGTTTAGCGTTTACCACAAAACTATAACCAGAGACTGATTAACTATAACTAAAAACTAACTAACAAAAAACTAAAATATGTCCCTGTTTTTAAGATCAATTATTAGCTGGTTATAATCAACAAACTGAACCGCATCCCATCCCAGCTTTATTGCTGAATCAACATATTCCTGAATATCATCAGTATAAAAATGTTCCTCGGAAGGAAAACCTGAAGCTTCTTCAACTTTACGGTAAATTTTTTCCTCCGGTTTGACTGAACCAACTTCGTGAGATAGAATAAGCTCATCAAAATATTTTAAAAATTCATACTTCTGCCAGCCGTATTTCTGATGAATGGAGTCAGTATTGGAAAGTAAAAAAAGCTTATAATTCTTTTTCAGAACCGGAAGCAACGAAATGACATCTTCATTCAGAGAAAAAATATCAGCATAATATTTCTTAAATGTCTCAGCATCAATTTTATGATCAATTACTTCAAGCATTCTGGTTACAAATTCAGATTCGGAAATCTTACCTCTTTCAAAATCACGGTGGAAATAGTAATTGGATTTATAGAAATCACTAAACCTATTTCCCAATCCATTTTCAATCTGGTTCAGCTTATTAATAGCAGGCGCGTAATCAAAAGGTATTAGAACTTTGCCTAAATCAAAAACCATTGCTGCGTATTTTTTTACTTTCATTGAATTAATTTTACTCAAATGTCATTCCTGTGAAGACAGGAATCCATTCTATTATAAGTAGATATGGTGGATCTCCACTCCTGCCTACCGCAGGCAGGTTCGTGGGAATGACAACTCGTGGATAAAAAGTATGTCAACATAGATGCTGATTGGACAAAATTATGGCAACTCAAAAACACTATCATCTAAGCCTGTGTTAATTTCTATTCTGGTAACAGTCAGTTCAATTTCCTGCAAGCCGAAATATTGTTTAATGGTGAAGGGAAATTTTAATCCGCTCACCTCGCGATAGTCAGAGAAATAAGTTTCCTGATCAAATAAACCTTGCTTGGTTTGAATTTCTTTGGTCTCTTTAAACTTCAGTCCTGTTTCAACATCATAGTACTGAAACCAGCGAATGCCTGAAGGCAGAATAAGCTTAATAGTAAAGCAATCAACACTGTCTATGCACTCTTCACCTAAATATTCAGAAGCAACACCAAAACTATCCGGACTAAGCAGAAGCTGCATTGTTGCATCCATCATCAGTCTTTCGAGTTCCTTCTTTTCAATTTCAGTTTTCTCATTTCCAAGTACTATCATTCCTTTGCCGCCGCTGTAATAAATAATCTGAGTCACTTCACCAGCCCTTAATTCCTGGAAAAGTTTATCAGGATACTTTTGCTTAATTGTTATGTCAATTGGCTGGCCCATTGCAGTTCCGGACATAACCGTTGTTCTATCCATGACACTCTTAAACTTATCTATTCCGCCGATTGCATAGATATACTTATTTATAACAGCCATTGCAGTTATGTTTACGGGGTCGGTTTCAGTTAAACCGTCATTCTGCGGATAGAGGATACCAGTAAGTAAAATAATGCAGGTAAATAAAAATCTGTTTTTATAATTCATATTGGAAAAAGTTTAATTTTTCTTCTTTGTTAAGATAAAAAGATTGCCTGTACAATTATAACACCAATTATTTTCTCTTAATACTAATTAAGCTTTTAAGTACTTTTGACTAACCATAACAATCAATTTTTTATGAATATCGTCCACTTTCTTTTAGCAGTATTTCTGATTTCTATTAATACGTTTTCACAAACTTTTACAATAGCAGGCAAGATTACTGATGCCCAATCGGGCGAAGCTCTTCCATATTCTAATGTTAGGATTATTAATACAACACTTGGCACTGCTGCAAACACGAATGGCGACTATGAAATTAAACTTACATCCGGCACTTATTCACTGGCTGCTTCCTACATTGGTTATTATTCTGATACCATAAAAGTTGAGCTGAACAAAAATATTTTTGGAATAGATCTTTCTCTAAGAAAAACAGAAATTGTTCTGCCAGACATTATTATTAAACCGGGAGAAAACCCTGCCCTGGAAATTATCCGTAAAGCCATTCAAAAAAAGAATGAAAGAAATTCAAAGCTTAACAGTTATGAGTTTGAGGCCTATACAAAAGGACTGATCAGAACTACTGATGAAATCAGTGCAAGAGGAAGAACTGTTTCTGCCGGAGTTGGGACGGAATCAGATTCTGCTGAACTTAAAATCACAGGTATACTTGAAAACCAGAGCAAGGGATATTTTAAAAAACCGGATCAGTTTAAAGAAACGATAATTGCACGAAAACAAAGTGCCAACTTTCCGCCGACGATAAACATACTTACCGGTGGAAGACTCATTCAAAATTTTTATGAAGATGATATAAGATTCTTCGGCGGAAGATTGCCCGGTCCAATTGCCGATGATGCTCTTGATTATTACTACTACTACATTGACGGTATGGTGATGAAGAACGACCGGAAGGTTTATAAGCTTTTTTTCAGAGTTGAAAATCCAGACGATCCGGGATTCCAGGGAAACATTTTTATAAACGACAGCACTTACGAACTTATCCAGGTTGATCTTGAACTTAACCGCTCAGCAAATGTCGGAGGAATATTTGACACGATAAGTATCTTCCAGCAATTTACAAACTACGATGATATTTATATGCCGGTTGATTACAGACTTTTTGCGAAAGGAAATGTTCTTGGTCTGGTTGATTTTGGTTTTGAATTGAATACAATTCTCTATGACTACAAAATCAATCCTGATCTGAGCGATGATATTTTTAACAAAGCAATAGTTACTGTGCTTCCTGATGCCGATAAAAAAGATTCACTTTACTGGACAACAACTCAAACAATACCCAACACTAACGAAGAAACCACAGCTTATGAAAGAATCGATAGTCTACAGAAGCTGCCTTTTTCTTTCTGGGATCAGTTTTCGTGGGTAAGCACCCGTACTTACTTTTCAGAGAACTTTTCAATTAATGGAACACTCAACTTCTGGAGATTTAACAGGGTAGAAGGCTTCACCCCAAGACTCGGATTTTATTTTTCAGATTATTTTGATCAACGGCTGAATTCTGATATTGATCTTGCTTATGGGTTTTCCGATAAAAGATTCAAAACAGATTTTTCATTTGAATACCTGCTTGGCGATTACAGGACCACCTCATTAACCCTCAATGCATATAACACAATTAAAATTCTTTTCGGGTCTTCAGATGAATATGCTGACCTGACGGCATCACTTCTTGCTTTATTCAACAAGGAAGAATTTCGGAATTACTATTACTCCGCAGGATTTGATTTTAAGTTTGAGAGTGAAGTATTTCCAGTGCTTGCATTAAGTGCAGGGTTTTTGAACAGAAAAGATAAAAGCGCACAGAACAATACTGATTTTTCTTTCTTTAGAAAGGATAAAGAGTATGCACCCAATCCTAGTATTTATGAAGCAACAATTAATGCACTTACAGCAGGCTTTAAGCTGGACTTCAGGGATTATATTGAAGATGGCTACTTTCGAAGAAGAACATTCAGCGGAAGTTCCTACACTACTTTCGAAGGAGAAGTAACACACTCAAATAACGATTGGCTTGGCAGTGATTTGAATTTTACAACTTATCGTTTATATATCGATAACTTCACTCGGACTTTCCGCTCAGCATTTGTGAACGTAAAACTTTTTGGAATGTACAATGTTGGTGCTTTACCATACCAGGATATGTACGCTTTGCCGGGAAATATAAACCTGCTTTCAAAATCATTTACGTTCAGGACTCTGAAAGTGAATGAAATCTTTGGTGAAAGAGTTGCCACAATGAATCTTGAATACAACTTTCGTGATGAATTATTTAAGCTGTTGAAAGTACCGGGATTTAAAGATTGGGAAATAACTCTTAATGTATTCTTCAACTCAGCAGTTACAGAAATCGGAGATGAGTCGGCTGGATTGCTGCCGGTTGAAATAAAAACATTTAACAAGCCGTTTTACGAAATTGGATTTGGTCTGGGGCAGGGGATAATTCCTTTTCAGCTTGAGTTTGCATGGAAGTTAAATTATCGAGGTAGCAATAACTTTGTGATTAGTTTGAATACGTTTGCGTTTTAAAATAAAGAAGCGCCCGAAGAGTGAGCGCTTGAACAAATAAATTACACCAGTATAGATTTTATTCCTATTCTTTTTCCTTTGGTTTTGCTTCGTTCACAACAATGTTCCTGCCGTTAAGCTCAGAACCATTAAGTGCTTCGATAGCAGCTTTGGCTTCAGAATCGTTTTCCATTTCCACGAATCCGAATCCCTTAGAACGTCCAGACCGGCGATCGACTACAACAGTGGCAGAAACAACTTTTCCGTACGGAGTGAAAGCTTGTTTTAAACCTTCGTCATTAACTGCCCATGGGAGACTTCCCACAAAAAGTTTTTTGCTCACAAGAGACCTCTAATAGTGATTAAACAACATTATGGCAAAAGCCACACCTAAAAATATAAAAACTCCTGAATATCACAAGCTACGATGCATTATCTATTTAATGTCATTATATCACATTACTTAACACTGTCAACGGTCAAAAGTTCAAAGGTTTCTTCGAATATGCTATGATAATTTCAATTTTCGCTATTTCTTTTTCACCACAACAAATGTGATATCATCTTCCTGCTTAGCGTCACCCTTCCATTTTTCAACTTCTTTTAATAAAATTCTTATTGTTTCAGAAGCAGATGCATCACCAATCTCTCCGACAATCTGCCTGGTTCTTGAATAATCCAGTATTTCCTTTTGTTCGTTAAAAAGTTCAGGAAAACCATCTGACATTAAGATTAATGTATCCCCTTTTGAAAGAGATGTTTCTTTTTCAGGATAAGGAAAATCAGCCGGTCCGCCAAGAGGTATTGCCTGGAGTTTTATTTCCTCAACCTTTTTGTGATTAGTTCTGTAAATCAAAGCTGGCGGCATTCCTGCTGAGGAGATTGTTACTTTATTTTTTTCGAGCTTGGCTACTAGCATTGCCATATAAATATTTCCAAGCCGCATATCTTTTATTATCGAATTGCTTTTATTTAGAAATGTAACAACATCCGTATTTGTACTTTCAGCGGTGAAGATGCCCTTAATTGTTGCGACCATTGTTCCTGCTTTCATACCGTGCCCGGTTGCATCTCCAATAGCAATGAGAAGAGTTCCATTCCTTTCGTATTTAAAGTCATAATAATCTCCGCCAACTTCTGAGGCTGTTTTCATGTAAACAGCAATCTCAAGATCAGGAACTTCCGGAACACTCTTCGGCAGCATAGACAATTGAAGCTTCCTGGCTTCCTCCAGTTCTTTTGTTTTTCTTTGATTATCGGCTTCGAGTAACTTTCTTGAAATCTCTTCTTCTTTTACTTTCCTTTCCTGCTCAATAGTTTTTTGTGAGAGTTCCTTAACCTGGACTAACTGCTTTTCAAGATCCATGTGCGTGTCAGACATTTTCTTAGCGAGATTAATTGAAACCGTGATTGCAAGAAAAACTAATCCATAAACATAAACCAGGTATAGTCCGAAAAGCGGTTGAGTAATTACATCTGTAAGAATTAATACCTGGTAACCGATAAGCACGATTGCAACGATAAATCCTACTCCAACAAGCCAGCCCCAGCTCCACTCCTTCTTTCGCCTGATAGTACGGACAACTGATCTGATTATTTCTGCAGTAATTATTCCCGCATAAATGAAAAAAACTTGATCAAAATATTCATTTCCAAGCCAAGGAAAGAAAATAGTTTGAACGGCGAAAAATGTACCTGCTATAATAAAGTATTTTGCATGCTTTGGGATACATCCGTATGAGCTTGAATAAACCGTTAGTAAACCAAAGAGCATTGAAATCTGAACCGCTACTGAATTGATCGTTGATAAAGTCAGACTGGTAATTATTGAATTAACAAAATTGCCTTGTACAGATGTATAAATCACGACAGCAAAAGAAAGCATTGAGACTGAATAAAATAAATTTTCTTTTGCCCTGGGATAAAAAATAAAAAGCAGCAAATGCATTATTGCGAACGCAAGTATAAATGCACCGAATGCCATTTGACTGATCGAAAGTTCTCTGACATTATTTATGCGATTGTATATAAAGAATTCAATATCTCCAAGTGTAGCTGTAAATCCAACTTGTTCATTGCGGTTTGCAATTTTATCGGCTGAATGATTAGAATATCTGACTGCAAGAACCTGAATTTCCTTTTTATCGAATAAAAGATGTCTTGGATTTCTATCTAGAAAAATTTCCTCAGTTTCTTTTGAAGTTCCTACAACACCATATTTATAAAGAAGTCTTCCGTTTAAATAAACTTCTGCTGCACCCGTACAATAAAAGTTTAATCCGAAGACAATATTCCAAAGAGAAGAATCAACGTGGAGTTCATTACGAAACCAGATGTTTCCTGTCCAGTTTAATTTCTCAAAATCTTCCTTCTTTAGTCTGGGATTAATATTTTCCCAATCATTATCATCATAATCCGGAGCAGCCCAGGAGGAATCGTCACCGATTTTATATTTCCATCCTTCAAATAGTTCAACAAAACCTCCTTTATTTTTAATTCGTTCTTCCGTTAAAATTATTTTTTGTTGAACCTGGTCCCGCCATTTTGTAATCTTGAATTTTAATGTTGTGTCACCTTTGACCACATGCATAAAATTTGGGAACTCCATTTCGTTGGAATCCACTGCTTCAGTGCTCCAGTCACCCCTTGTGAATTTGAAATAAAGTGTGTCACCTGTATCAGCATAAATTTTATAACTCCAATTATTAAAGGAGCGCTTCTTCATTTTTTGCATTTTATACCAATTACCAAGTTCCTCATTACCACCTGTAATGTACACTTTGGAATTACTCGGTAATGAATCAGCTTCCGCAAAAATTACTATCTTTTTCTCCTGAGGATAGAAAAATGCAATTGGTAAGAAGGCAAGAAAAAGTATTAGTATACTATATAATCTGATTCTCATGAAGACTCTAAATAGTTGATTTAATAATTTATAATATAGCTAATTAACTTCTTAAACATAAGCTGCAGTTAATAAATTTATAATGTTCGTTTGATTAATATCACGTGGGATATTCTTAATAGATAACTTAAATGCGAAGGTGATATTTTGTTTATTCTTCTCCGGATATAACAAACCAATTTCAGTATTATCAGCTCACAGCCAATAGGTTAGCTTCACCATAAAAATATTATCTGGTTTTACATTCATCAAATTGCTGAACGAGCTTCCGAATTCAAACTCGCCGGTTGGAGTTACATCTTCCCTGCTTTGAGTCCAGACAAGATAAAGTGTTGACCCAGCCATATACTCCCACCTGAGAACAGCATTTCCACGAAGCGATACATAGTTAAAATTCGGATTTCCAATTGTCTTCGGCTCTGCTGGTCCTTCGCCATCAGGGTCCAGAGCGTATGAAGTTATTTCACCATTTGGGTTTGTAGTTTGTTCAATAGTAGATCCATTCTCTCCGTAGATTGTAAAGTTGTATGAACTTGGCTGCTCTAAGAATTTAAAATCATTATAGTTTCCAGATGCAATGAGCGGCTGAAGATAAACTTGAAAACTTAGCTTGGGACTTATTATCCAATCAGCACGAAAACTTCCTGAAAAGGTTGTTTGATCCAGATGGGAGAACACATATCGTCTACCGTAAGTTTCTGTGGCTATAGGATCAACAAAATTTCTTATCCATTGAGTTTCGAAAATGTCTTTATAAAATTCTGGTCCGAATGAAACAGTTAAGGTTGGAAGAACTTTAATTTCGAGATTTGTATATATACCGCGCGAACTTCCGTCTTCGCTAAAACTATTATTTCCACCAACATATAAAACCCACCATGCGCGAATGTCAGTATTAAGTTCGAGGTTGAATGAATTTCTTTCAGGATTAATAGTTAACGGACCACCTCGTGTTCTTCTTGAATTAAGAGTGGATGGATTGTAGGCGTAAGAAATATTAGCTCCGGAATAATCGCGCAGGGCAATATATATTCCTGATCTGTATCCTTGTGCAACTCTGTTACCACCGAAATCATAACTCACAAATGTTGAAGCATTAATTCCGAAGTGCTGATAAAAATCTGTTGGAACATTCCAGATATAATTTGTATGGAAGTGTGCATTGATATAATCGCTGTATGAACCATATCCAAGATCATTAACTTCAAATTTCGGACTAATAAAACCCACGGCAGTATTGAAAGTCCATCGTCCGCGGTTTTTGTTTAACATAAATCTTCCACTGTAACCAGTCATAGATGTTGCAGAGCTGTCAACTGAAACGTGAGTAGCATCAGGCCGCTGGAAATAATGTGTTGGACTTCGTTGTAGAGAAATCATTCTTTCAGTGGTTCCACTGACATTTGATAGTGCAGCCCAACCCGTCAGCACGTAAGTATTTTCTGAATCTAAAAATGTCCAGCCATCACTTGCAACAACAAAAGCATTTTTATTTATTTGATAACTGAGTACGGGATCATCGAAGAATCTGTTTGCAAAAGTAGAAAGTATTCCAAATCCCTGGCTGCCGGCATTAAAATCTTTCTGCAGACGAAGTACACCATAATAAGTTAAAGGTTCTACTTCAGCGCTTGAATTTACACCATCAATACTTACGTCTGCAAATTCACGTTTTGTTAATGATTGAATAGTTCCGAATTTCCAGTCATCGTAAACCTGTCCTGATATTTTTGCAGCACCAAGAATGTGAGTTCCGTTAGGAATATCTGCATAGTCATAAGGAGGCAAGCTGCCTTGAGGGGCTCTGCCAATTCTCCTGCTGTAAAAAATATTTGTTGTAGGCCAATTGAATGAAACATTATTATTTGTTCCTCCTCTGCCGAATCTGTAAATGGTTGCACCTTCAGTGAAGAAAGGACGTTTCTCCTCAAAAGTATACTCTACGTCTGTTAGATTTACTATTGCCGGGTCTACCTCAACTTGTCCAAAATCAGGATTGATAGTTCCGTTAAGTGTAAGACTGTTTCCGAGTCCTGCTCTTACATCAAGCCCTAAGCCTGGTGAATATTCACTGCCAGAGTTAAATGGATCTCCGGGTGCAGTTTGAATGTATTCCGCTTTACCAACAACATATGGTAAATATTCTATTCGTGCTGGCGGAGTAATTCCCTCAATACCCACAAGGTCGGGAAATCTTGAAGTAAAACCACTTTCATTTCTTGGTGTATAAACCAGCATATCAGTTTCAAATCTTCTGCTGATGAATCGTTCAACATTTATTCCCCAAACCTGTGAGTCACCTTCATTAAACCGAAGCTGCGAATAAGGAATTTTCATTTCAACTGACCATCCATCTTCGTTTAAACGTGCGCTGCCTTCCCAAACACCATCCCAAGAAAGATCATTCGGCTGCTTTACATCATTCTCAATCAGACCGTCTGCAAGTGTTCCAGCTGCAGATACGTAGAAAAAATACCCGCTCCTATTGTCATGATAAGAGTCCAGGTACAGAACGCAGCCATCGGAAGGATCACCCCAAATAAAATCTCGACGAACCAGCCGTGCTAAAATTGAATCTGGTTGGTTATCATAAAATTTTGCAGCGAAATAGATAGCTTCATCATCATAAGAAACCCAAAACTCTGAATGTTGTGAAGGATTTAATCCCTGGTCGGGGTCCTGCTGAATTAACTCAGCTATTCCTTGCCGCTGCCAGATTTTTTCATCCAGATTACCATCAACTACTATACGCTCATTACTCCTGACCGCGTTTATTTTTAAGTTGGAATTCTGTTCAACTTTTTCAACTTCGGCGCAGAATAAATGGCCTGAATTGATTTGTAGAAGGATACTTATAAAGCAAATAATCTTCATAGTTTTCAACTCCGGAAAATTTCTTGATTAATTATAATTACTCTACGAAAATGAAGATGAGCAAATTTATTTTTCGGTCATTGTCAGTGATGGAAGGGCTAAATAAGTTTTTTGGGATAAACTGATTTAATACCAGAATCTCTAATAGGAGTATAATCAGGCTTGTAAGCTCAATAAGTTTCGCTGAAATGAAGAGTCAGATGAGAAAAGCTTTTCTATGTCAACAGTAAATCTATAGCTTGTTTTAAGTTATCTATGGAATGGGTTCTAATTTTGTTGGAAATCTTTAATCCCTTTTCGTTTCCTGATGGAATAATAACGGATTTAAAGCCAAGCTTTTCTGCTTCTTGAATTCTTTTATCGATATGTCCAACGCTTCTTATCTCTCCGCCAAGACCAACCTCACCAAGTATGATTGCCTGGTTGTCAACGACTTTTTCTGAGAGGCTTGAAGCGATAGCAACACAAACCGCCAGGTCTGCTGCAGGTTCAGTTATTCGGATTCCTCCGGCGATGTTGACGAAAACATTTGTAGCTGATACACGGACGTTAGCTCTCTTTTCAAGAACTGCAAGAAGAATTGAAAGTCTTCTTTGATCAAATCCATTTGAAACTCTTTGCGGGTAGCCATAATTGGAAGGAGTAACAAGTGCTTGAACTTCCAGAAGTATTGGTCTTGTTCCTTCAATACTCGAAGTAACAACTGAACCGGGAGTTTGTTTTTCTCTTTCACTTAAAAATAATTCACTGGGATTTTTGACTTCGCGAAGTCCATCTTCGTGCATTTCGAAAACACCAATTTCATTTGTACTGCCAAATCTGTTCTTCTGTGCACGTAGAATCCTGAAAGAATGATTGGATTCACCTTCAAACTGAATTACTGTGTCAACCATATGCTCGAGTAATTTTGGTCCCGCAATCATTCCTTCTTTTGTAACATGACCAATTATTATTACTGAGTAATGTTTCTTCTTTGCCTCCTCCATCAAAAGTGCGGTGCATTCTCTTATCTGTGTGATAGTTCCAGGAGAATTATCAAGTTCAGCTCTGTACATAGTTTGAATCGAATCAATCACAACAACAGCAGGTGAAAGTTGATTAATTGCCCCAAGTATATCTGAAAGATTTGTCTCCGCCTGAATATAAAACTCGGGCGAATTAAGCTTTAATCTGCTTGCTCTCAGCTTAATTTGTTTTTCAGATTCTTCACCGGTTGCGTATAAAACTTTTTGATTGATGTTTGCTGCTGCCTGCATAGCAAGTGTTGATTTACCTATACCGGGATCACCACCAAGTAAGATTACTGAACCGGGCATAAGTCCGCCGCCAAGTACACGATCGAATTCATTTATTCCAGTTCTGATTCTGTCTTCTTCATTGGCGGAAATAGTTTCAATTGTGTTTAGCTCGAATTTCGATTTAGTGATTACGTGTTTACGCTTGGAAGTTTCTATTATTTCTTCTGTGAAGGTATTCCAGTTTTCGCACTCCGGGCACTTACCCAGCCACCGGAGAGTTTCGTAACCACAACTTGAGCAGATATATTTTATTCTCGTTTTAGACATCCTTTTTCACCACTAAGACACTAAGAGCACTTAGTTTCACTAAGACTCGGGTAATTTAGCGAACTCATCAGTTACCAGAGGAACTAAATGATCTTTAATATTTTCACAATTAAAGTTAATCAATAAACCCTTTGGTTTACCGGTAAGTTTTAAATAAGAAAGCAGCTGCGCTTTGAAAACCGGGATGATTACCTCAACTGCTTTAAGTTCAACGATGATCAACTCATTAATCAATAAGTCTAAAACCAGGGTTGTTCCAAGATCTTTCCCTTTATAATTTATTGGAACTGCTACCTGTCTCTTAACATCGAATCCTTGAGAATTTAATTCCTCTACAAATCAAATTTCATAAACTGACTCTAATAATCCGGGACCAAGCTGCTTATGAACTTCAATTGCACACCCAACTATTCTATAGGCAATATCATTTACGTATTTCTTTGTGATTTTCATTCTTAGTGTTTCTTAGTGTACTCAGTGTCTTAGTGGTAAAGTGTCCTAAATAAGACCTCCAACAATCTTCTCTACCTTACTTAACGTTGCTGGAATGCCCGAAACATCTTTACCGCCGGCAGTTGCAAGATGAGGACGACCGCCACCACCTCCGCCAACTAGTTTTGCAAGCTCACCAACAATTTTACCTGCACTAAGCTTCTTTTCTTTTATAAGATCATCACTTACAACAGCAACTATTCCAACTTTATCTTCAACTTGCGAGATGAGAACTCCCACACCGCTTCCCATTTTATTTCTGAGTTCATCGCCAAAGGATTTTAGTTCATCCATATTATCGGCATGGACTCTTCCTTTAAATATTTTAATTCCTTTTTCAGAAGAATGAAGAGAGAGAATGTGATCGAGCTGTCCAAGCTTCTCCTTCAATTTAAGATCGGATATTTCTTTCTCCAGCTTCTTTTTTGTATCAAGCAATTCATCAATCCTGTGGCTGAACTGCTTCATATGTTCAAGCTGTGATTGGATATACTTTTCGACTCCTGCACCGGTAACGGCTTCAATTCTTCTTACTCCGCTCGCAATAGAAGCTTCACTTGTTATTTTGAAAAGCCCAATCTCGGAGGAATTTTTAACGTGAGTTCCACCGCAGAATTCCATTGTGAAATCACCAAATTGAACGACATTCACCTTATCACCATACTTATCACCAAAGAACATCAAAGCTCCCATCTTCTTTGCTTCTTCGAATGGAATATTGCGATGATGATACATCGGAAGATTTCTTCTAAGCTGTTCATTTACCATTGACTCGATGTCTCTCAGTTCATCCGGGCTGGGCTTGGTGAAATGCGTAAAATCAAATCTTAAGTGATCTGGTCCAACATATGAACCTGCCTGCTGAACGTGTGTTCCTAATATTTTTCTTAGTGAGGCATGTAAAAAGTGTGTAACCGAATGATTCCTCATCACATCCCATCTAAAAAGCGAATTAACTTCTGCAACTAATTCAACATCAGCCTGAAAAATTTTCTTTGAATAATTGTCGACAACGTGAATAATTTTATTTTCAACTTTTAATAGATCAATCACATTAAATTTATTTTCTTCCAAAATAAGAGTGCCCGTATCGTCAACCTGACCACCGGCTTCAACATAAAAAGGAGATTTATTCAAAATTACTAGGTCAGTATGACCATCCCGCTTGTATCCGGTAATTTTTGATTTGGTTTGAAGTTCATCATAACCAGTAAACTCAGTTGGTTCAGTACTTGAAAATTGAAATCCTTTGGTGTCATTTAACAAAACACTAACTGATGCAAACTTTTCTTTCGAAGCATCACGTGAACTCTTCTTCTGCTGATTCATTAATTCGTTAAATTTTACTTCATCGATGGAAAATCCCTTTTCGATTGCCATTATGTTGGTAAGGTCAACAGGAAACCCAAACGTATCATAAAGCTTGAAAACATCTTCTCCGGGAATAAGTTTTTCATTTTTCTTATTTAGCTTTTGAATGATTTCCTCAAACATTTCAATGCCGCGATCAAGAGTTGCATTAAAACTTTCTTCCTCACCCCTGATTACTTTTTTAACGTATTCTTTCTTTTCTAATATTTCAGGAAAAACATCTCCCATAGTATGAGCGAGAACATCCACAAGCTGATAAAGAAATGGTTCGCTGAGATTAATTTTCCTTCCGTAGCGGGCAGCTCTTCGTAAAATTCTTCTCAGAACATAACCTCTGCCTTCATTTCCAGGAACAGCGCCGTCAGCAATTGCAAATGTTAGTGCTCGGATATGATCGGCAATAACTCGTGTTGGAATCTTAATCTCTTCTGATTTTTCTTTTGCTTCAATTGATAAATCGCTTTCAATTTTGATTTTGCTGAGCTTCACAATTTCTTCTATAATCGGATAGAAAATATCTGTATCATAATTAGAGTTTGTCTTCTGCAATACCGCACAGATTCTTTCGAATCCCATTCCCGTATCCACATGTTTAGCTGGAAGGTCGTGAAGTTTTCCATTTGCATCACGGTTATACTGTATAAAGACAAGGTTCCAAATTTCAATACATTCCGGTGTGCCGGCGTTTACGTATTCGGGATTTTCAAAATCATCACCGACATTAATATGAATTTCTGAGCAAGGTCCGCAAGGTCCAGTTTCTCCCATTTCCCAAAAATTATCTTTCTCGCCAAATTTTAAAATATGATTTGGATTTATGTCAGTTTTTGATTTCCATAATTCCAAAGCTTCGTCATCATCCTTATAAACTGTAGCCCAAAGTCTTTCTTTTGGAAGTTTCCAAACTTTTGTTAAAAGTTCCCACGCCCATTCGATAGCTTCTGCTTTGTAGTAATCTCCAAAAGACCAGTTGCCAAGCATCTCAAAAAATGTATGGTGGTACGTATCGTGTCCCACTTCCTCAAGGTCATTATGTTTACCACTTACACGAATGCATTTTTGTGTATCCACTGCACGCTTATAATCTCGTTCACCTGTTCCAAGAAAAACATCCTTGAATTGATTCATCCCGGCATTCGTGAATAGCAAAGTTGGATCATCAAATGGAACGACCGGAGCAGATGCAACGATCTTATGCTTTTTACCTTTAAAGAAGTTGAGGAACTGATTTCTTATTTCACTTGAGGTCATTTTTTCCTTTATTGTATAACATATCGGTAAAAATAATAAAATAGGCTGTAAGCATGAATCACAGTAATCATGTCAAACATAATTATCTGATCCAGTAAATTGTATCCTTACATCAAGGAAGCTAAAGGTGTTTTGGTATTTTACGAGTGGTCATTTTTTACAGCCCTACATTGGGGGAGCTATAATTAACAGGCATTTTGCCCCATTTTGTATTTATTTCTCTAATAAAAGCAATGGTACCCAAATTGCTCTATTTTTATAATTTTTTAAGCATTAATCAAGCAGTTTAAAAGCTGCCTTAACTGGATAAGTGGTTAGTCTAACAATGTTTAGTCAGGATCAGTGATTAGGGATCTGCTAATTAGTTTATCACATGGAAAATCACATATATGGATAAAAGTAGAAATACAGAATTAATCATTCTTGAAGTATTAGGATGTCTGGATGAGAAGGACAGAAAAATACTTCAGGTTATGAAAGAGACTGATGAAAATTTTCCATGGAATGTTCTAGCGGAATATCAAAATCTTTCAGCTCTTCTACCTTCAATTCTTAAAATTGAAAACCATCCTTCTAGCAGGGCTAAAGAAATAATGTTGAAAAAGCTTCACAGCTTAATAGTGACAGATGAAAGTATCCACCAACGCTCAACAGATATTACGAAAAAAATAAAATCGGATGAGGTGCATTTAGAAAAAGATTTTACTAAAAATAAAATTGATTGGGGGTCTTTATCTTTTTCCGATTCTACTATTAATGAAGCGAAAGACTTTCAAGAGATAAAGCCTAAAACTCACTTTGTAAAGAGCAACTCCATCCACACACCTGAATTTATCAGGCTCTCTGAAGAGGCAAGCCTTGAAACTGTCGTTTCTGATAACAATGAGGTGCCTCCAGACAGCACATCGAAATCGTCACCACGCCTCAGAAGATATATTTTGGTTTCGGTTATACTATTTGTCATTTCAGCTTCAATATTTGGTTATTTGCTTTTAAAGAGTAAGCCTGAGATTTCAGAAGTGTTAAAGGAGAATAAGCTGAACGACACTTCATTTACTGTATTGGAAAAGCTTCAATACAATAATCTTCCAGATCTAGAGAATACAACTGATGTTACTAATAATCAGACCATTGAAACTTCGGGTGAGCTAAAAGGTGATAAAAATGTTTTGCCAAAAGCTCCACCTAAATTGCCTGATCCGATTGAAGCCCCGCTGATTGAAACCAATGAAGTTTTAGCTGAAGTAAAAACCAGCACAGATGAAAACATTTCAGCTCCTCCTCCGAAAGAAGTAGTAGAAACTAATGAAGAGCCAACTTATTTTGTTGCAGTTGAAGAAATGCCTCAACCTATTGGTGGACTTCAGGGAATCCAGCAAATGATCGAATATCCTGAAATTGCAAAAAGAGCAGGAATAGAAGGGAAAGTTTTTGTTAGAGCGTTCGTTGACGAAACAGGTGCTGTAAAAAGTGCTGAAATAGTGAAAGGAATAGGCGGGGGCTGTGATGAAGCTGCAATGGATGCAGTTCTAAAAACTAAATTTACGCCTGGTAAACAGCGCGGCAAACCGATTAAGGTGCAAGTGACAATACCAATTGTATTTAAACGTTGATAAGATTAGTGATAAAATGCTATTGGTAGACATCAGAATTATATACTTTATTTTCATGAAAAGTCAGTCAAGAATGGTACTTAAATTGATTCTTTTCTTTTATAATTTTAGTTTTAAATTTGAAAATATCATTATTAGAAGGGAGAGACCGAAGTGGCCGAAAGTAATTCCTTAACAGATGCAGAAATAATGCTAAAAATCGCTGGATACGACTCCAAAGCTCTAGAGCAATTGTACGACCGGTATGCACCTTTTCTTTATACATTAATTAAAAAGATAGTTACTGACAAGGAAACCGCGGAAGAGATTCTTTCTGATTTATTCTTGATTATTTGGAGACAAATTGATCAATTTGACTTCAAAACAAATAATATCTTTACCTGGTTAGTTACCCTGGCACGTAACAAAGCTATTGATGTTTTAAACCGAAGAGGAGGCAAAATACTGCCAGATTATTCCGATGAATATGAGAAACAGTATATCATTCCAAAATTGTCAGCCGATGTGGAAGCTCTGGAACTAGAAGAAGTTCTGAACAGAAAAGGAAAAATGGAAAAAGCTTTAGGCAGTTTAACAGATGCACAGAGATATGTTTTAGAGTTAAGCTATTATGGTGGGTTGGATCAGGAGGAGATAGCTAACAAACTGAAGATTCCTACTGTGACAGTCAAATCAAAGATGCAGGTAGCAATAGGAAATTTAATGCAGAAACTTACAGAGGCAAAATAATTTTTATGGATAAGAAAAAAAGTTTAGAGCTAATAAAGCTCGAAGTCTTAGGCTGCCTGAACGAAAATGATAGAGAGAGCCTGAAGATGATGAAAGAAAGCAATGAGGACTTTCCCTGGAAGGAACTTGCCGATTATCAGAATCTGGTTGCTTTGATACCTTCAGCTCTGGAGATAAAATTTCCTGCAAGCGAGCTAAAAGATAAAACGGCAATGAAACTATACAATATCAGAGATGAAATTAAAGCCAAGATAGATGCAAAGAAGGCGTTGGAAATCCCAACACAACCTGTTGAAGAAAGTTTTGAGGCAGAGAATAAATTTGAACTAGAAGAAAAAATCGAAGTAGAAGAAAAAGTATTTGCCGAAGCTGAAGAGGGATTTCACATTAACGCTGATGAACCACTTACAATCAATAAGGATGAATCATTTCGAATTGTAAGCAACTTCAAAGAAAAAGAAGAGTCAAAAAATCTGATAAGTGAAACCCACGATAAGACAGAAGCCCCTGTTTCTAAAATAGCACTTGAAAAAGATGTTATTGAAAAAATTGCACGTGATTATATTAAGGGACATATACAAGATGATATCGATTTGTTAACTCAAAGCGTTAAGAAAAATAAAATATTAACCTTTATCTTTTTCTTCATCACTTTAATTTTAATTGGAGCTTTATACTTTATTAAGCAGTAGCAGTAAAACTGAATAACCTGCGGAATATTCTTCCTTCAGAATCCACATTCTAGAGTTGCTTTATTTGTTTTTCAGCAATATTACCAGAACGAAAAGGATTATTAATACCGGCCAGAGATAATTTAAGATCGGCAATACCGATAGCACAAAAGATCCAAAACTCCAATGACTGTGCGCAATCAACAGAATTAATCCTGAGGATATAAAAACAATTGCAACAATCAAAAAAATAATTTTTGTTGAAGTTGAAATGTGAAGTACCAACAGACCTGAACCTGCCAAAATCAGTATTAAAGATATGCTTGTACCCTCACCAATATTCAGATTAAAATTATCTGTTATTAAAAAATAAACTCCTAAAAGAAAAATTATCGCTCCGATAAAAACAGTTAATCTATTCTGCCTTAATGATTCACCATAAACAAGCGCTATTCCTATTATTAGTAACGAGTAAGATAAAATATCGGTGATGGTTATAGAAATTATCTTAAATATAGAAAGAAAAAAAGAGACAATGATGAATAAAACAATAATTATAGCAAGGTCATTTAATTTCATCAGATTATTCTCTGTCCCATGCTGGATGCAATTAATTCGGCAGTGAAAACCGCACTCTGGTTTTTGTGGTCGAGTATGGGATTTACTTCTGCAATTTCTATGGAGGACATACAACCGCACTCAGCAATAGTTTCCATCAGGAGATGAGCTTCGCGATAACTCAAGCCACCTGGTATTGGGGTTCCAACTCCTGGTGCAGCTAATGGATCAACGCTATCTAAGTCAAAACTAATGTGAATGTGATCAACTTTTTCACGAAACTGTTTCAGTACCTTAGCAATTATCCTGTGAATTCCAATTTTATCAATATCATTCATCGTATAGATTGGAACTTTAAGTTTCTTAATGTTTAGCTTCTCGGTTTCATCAATACTCCTGATTCCGATTAATGCACAATTTTCAGGATGAAGTTTTGGTGAGAATCCCAGGAAATTTACAAGCTCATCACAGCCCAAGCCTAACAATGCAGCAAGCGGCATTCCGTGAATATTTCCAGAAGGACTTGTTTCATCTGTATTCATATCGCTGTGAGCATCAATCCAAATCACTCCAAGTCTCAATTTTCTTTTTTTACAATAAGATGCGATGCCCGAAATGGTTCCTAGCGCCATTGAATGATCTCCGCCTATGCATAGAGGAAAATCCCCATTTTCCAATACTTTTTCAATTTTCTCGGCCAGAACTTTTGAGGTTTTAAGAATTTCATCAAGATACTTGAGCTTTGGATTCTTAATCTTCTGTCTCTCCATTATTTCAATTTTGATGTCGCCATTGTCTTCAACTTTATATCCGAGAGCTTCCAGCTTTGCTTGAAGTCCAGCGATTCTCAGTGCTGACGGACCCATATCAACACCGCGGCGATCTGCACCAAGATCCATTGGAAAGCCTATTATCGAAACATTCTCTTTTGGTATGCTCTTCATTCTTTTACGACAGATTTAATTCATATTCAACATAGTCAAAATAATTATAAAGCGGTTCATACTCAAAAAACTCTCTTCATCAAAGAAAACTATTCAGTATATTTTATGCAGAATAATAAAAAATTTAAGTCGGGATATTTTAGAATTAATTATGTTATACGGAGAAGAACCATATATCAGCGTTGGAATTCTTATTGATAAGAAAATAAAATTTGAATTGTACGGAGATTTCAGCGTAGCTGGATCCAGAGAAATATTCAGCGGTATTTATTCTGCTGAAATAAAAAATGATCGGATTGTTTGTAAGAGCAGCAAGCATGAAATAGAAGGATATAATCAAATAGAATTTATACCCTCCGATCCAATATCCGAATCTTTTCTTCTCAGGGACGTAATAATAGGAAGTAAATTCCATTGGGAAAGGAAAGAGAAGCAAAGGTTTATATATTCCCTCCTTTTGCTAAAAGCAAGCGATAAAATTATTGCTATAAACTATATTCCTCTTGAAAGATATTTAACAAGTGTTATATCGTCGGAAATGAGTGCTAAAAGTTCCATTGAATTGCTCAAAGCGCAGGCTGTTATTGCAAGAAGCTGGGTGCTTGCACAGATTGCAAGATCCGAAAAGTTAAAAGATGATAAGGAAATCCATGAAACATCCCTTGAACTTAAAGATGAATTAATTAGATGGTACGACAGAGAAGATCATAACCTGTTTGATGTTTGCGCCGATGACCACTGTCAGAGATTTCAGGGAGTAACGAAAATAATATCTGACGCATCTTTTAAAGCAATTGAGCAGACAAAAGGTATCATTCTGTTAAGTGGTGGTGATGTTTGTGATGCAAGATATTCAAAGTGCTGCGGTGGAATAACTGAATCTTTTGAAAATGTATGGGAACCCGTAAAGCATCTGTATCTAACGTCAGTTGTTGATTACAAATTTGAACCTGAAAATTTTAAGCTTGATTTTTCTGATGAAACCAACTCTGAAAAATGGATAATGAATAATCCTGCGGCTTACTGCAATACCTCAGATCGTAAAATTCTTTCACACATACTTGTAGATTATGATAGGGAGACAAAAGACTTCTTCAGGTGGAAAGTTGAATATACTCAGGATGAATTGTCATCACTTATCAAAGAGAAAAGCGGAATTGATTTCGGAAATATCATTGATCTTGTTCCTGTTGAAAGAGGTGAATCGGCTCGTTTGGTCAAGCTTAAAATAGTCGGCACCAGCAAAACTTTGACTGTGGGAAAAGAATTAGAGATCAGAAGATTGCTATCAAAAACTCATTTATATAGTTCGGCATTTATTGTTGAAAAGATAGGAAAGAATATTCCGGAGAAAATTATTTTATATGGTGCAGGTTGGGGACACGGTGTGGGACTTTGCCAGATTGGTGCTGCTGTTATGGCTGAGATGGGTTATAATTTCGATGAAATACTTCTGCATTATTTTAAGAATTCAGAATTGAAAAAAATTTACTGATAAGTTTAATGAAGATACTTTATTCCTGCCTATCAAAAAGCTGGGGAGGTTTGGAAATGTACACTCTTACCTCAGTGCAGCAGCTTTTAAAAAGAGATATTAAAGTTGAGCTTATCTGTGCAGCAGATTCAAGAATTCATATCGAAGCAAATAATCTGGGAATTATGCTGCATCCGGTTAAAGCCAGCGGTTACTTCCATCCTGTCACTACAATACAACTTTCTCTTCTTATAAGAAATAATAATTACTCGATTGTTCATACACAGGTATCCAGAGATCTGTGGCTGCTGGTTCCAGCATTATTTCTGGCCAACAGTAAAATTCCACTCTTTCTTACCAAACAAGTTGGGTCGTTTATTGTCAAGAAAGATTTTTTACACAGGCTACTGTATAATCGCCTCAGAAAAATTTTTTCTATAAGTACAGCTATTAAAAACAATCTGATAGAAACTACCTCTGTTAAACCTGAGAACATAATCAACCTGCCGAATGGAATTGATACAAATAAATTTGTTCCTGATAAGATTGATGGAATGAAAGTTAGGGAAGAATTCAACATTAAACGCGAAGAGATAGTGATTGGAATGCTGGCAAGGTTTTCACCGGGAAAAGGTCACGAAGAATTCTTATGGTCTGCTATGGAGCTAAGTAAAGAATATGGTAACTTGAAGTTTTTAATAGTGGGTGAACCTAGCCGTGGAGAAGCAGATTATGGTGACAGAATAAAACAGCTAGCAAAAGATTATCAGTTGAGCAATTTAATTTTTTCAGGATTCAGAGGAGATACGCCCGAAGTCCTTGCCGCAATGGATATTTTTGCATTTCCTTCTCACTCGGAAGCATTTGGAATATCGCTCGTTGAAGCTATGGCAATGAAAAAACCTTCCGTGTGCTCTGCAGCCGAAGGTGTTCTTGACATAGCGATTGATGGTGAAACCTCCTATTTGTTTGAGACTAAAAATGCTTCTGATCTAAAAGCTAAACTAAAACTTCTAATTGATTCTGAAGATACTCGGAAAAGATTTGGTGAAAATGCCAGAAAGAGAGCAATTGATAATTTTGATATCGAAAGCGTCACTGATAAAGTATTAAAAATCTATAAAGATGAAATTAGTCGAGACTCATGAGAAATGGATACGAATAAAAAATTAACCGCTGCAATTTTTTCTTTCAACACTGATATTACCAATCGAATCATTTTAAAGCTGAATAAAATAGAAATAGTTGAAAAGATTATTGTTATATCGAAAACTCAATTCGAGAATAAAACCATACGATTAATT
>JALONF010000106.1 GCA_025455085.1 Ignavibacteriaceae bacterium | reverse complement strand
ATCAAGTAGGTTTTCGTATTGCTTCAACTTCGGAGTTTCAAAATCCCTGATGATAATTTTCAACGTTGTGAATTCTTCCATTCCATTTATGGTTGTGCAATGAACATAGCCCTGTCTTTTTTCAGTCGTTTCGGGAGAGAGTGTTTTCTTTGGAAGACTTTCCATAAATGCAGAAGCGATTTTGATCGAATTGATCATCTGATTCTTCGCATAACCGGGATGAATATTCTTTCCAATGAATTTCAGCACAACCATATCAGCACTGAAAGTTTCCGACTCAACCTCACCTCTGCTTGAGCCGTCAACTGTGTATGCATACTTTGCACCGAGTTTTTTCAGATCGATTTTTTCTGTTCCTCTTCCTACTTCTTCATCAGGAGTGAAACAAATTTTTATCGGACCATGTTTTATTTCGGGATGAGCCAGCAAATAATTTACTGCATCCATAATTTCTGCAACACCTGCTTTATTATCTGCACCAAGAAGTGTCGATCCATCTGTGGTGATGATATCGAAACCTTTCATATTCTTCAGGTCAGGATTTTCACTTACCTTAATAACTCTGCCTTCTTTAGGCAGTTTAATATCGCCGCCTCTATATTTTTTATGAATAATTGGTTTTACATTTTTTCCAGTTACGGCAGGTGAAGTATCAACGTGTGCAATGAAAGCTATCGGTGGAACTTTCTTTGTTGTGCCTGCCTTGCCGGTAGGCAGGTTTGCCGGAAGTGTTGCCATAACATACCCCCACTTATCCATTGCCGCATCTTTTAGTCCCATCTTTTTTAATTCTTTTGCAAGATCAGCAGAAAGTTTTTTTTGTTTTTCTGTGCTTGGAAATGAAGTTGATTCTTCATCAGACTGAGTATCGTATTTTACATAATTTAAAAAACGATCGACACAGGTGAATTTATATTTTGGATCGAACATGATTCCTCCGGGTTTGAAAATATTTAGATTGCTTATAGAAAATTAGCTGTAAACAAGTAACTAAAAAAGCTGAGTGTTGAAATAAATAACAAAATAATGTAATTCATCATAGAGTTGATTTTAAAAATATCCTTGACTTTCTCAAATCCATTTTCTAAGTTTCTGACGAAACAAATTCGGGATAGACGCCTGATGAATATTTACTTGGCACGATATTTAGCTATCTCTCTCTCTCTCTCTGCGGGAGGATGTTGGAATGATTTCTCCCCTCATAAATTCTTTGTGCCATCGTAATGTTCATCTTCCTTTCACAAAAACATTTTTCATTTCAAATTTTTATCCAACTGGTTTTACATAGCTTGAAAAATGGAGTGATAATTCAAATAATTATAATTCTTAATTCAAGTCAGGTCAATCAATGAAAAGGAATACAATAGTATTTCTAATGTTTATAAATATTTTTTGTTATCCACAATCTGCAAGGGATGAATTTCTTTCTTCGATGAAGAATTTAAATATTCAATTAAGCCTAGTCCAAAGTAGTATTTTTAAAGTAATATATAGAGATCAGCGAACAAGTTTTTTTAATTTAAGTCCCTTTTCCGAGTACATAACAAATTCAATTGAATATGACAGCACGATCATTGAATTAGGAAGTATAGACACTTCACTTTATAGCACTATCTTTACTTTTCACCAAGCAGTCCCTTTGCTATATAATGGCGATTCTAAACCAGGAATACCTTTAATCGGTGATATAAATAAAAACGGGAATAATGAATTTTATGGACTCGATTATGGCGACATAATTCCGGAAGAATATCTTGAAACTCTCGTTTTTGAATCCGACGAGTTTGACACATTAAGATTAATTAAGAGGTATCCCCACAATACTTCGGCTGCGCGGAATATATTCGATATAGATAAGGATGGAGATGAAGAGCTACATATATTGACGATTTATCCTGATTCATCCATACAAGCCTTTATTTCTAAGCAATCATTCTACAGTAAACCAGCACCTGAGTCATTAGCTACTATTTTAAATTTCGACTTTGTGCCTTATTACAATGAAAATTCTCAGTTAAATGACTTTACACTTGGTGATTTCAATTTGGATGGAATAACAGATTGTGCATATTTCGCTTTCCCTCAAGGATACTCTCAATTTACAATTGCTGAATATGATAGTTCTAAAAATAACTTTGATTCTGTCTATGCATATGTTTTCCATGAATATACGAGTGGATTTACAATTGGAGACTTTGATTTAGATAGTAAAACAGAAATTGTTATGAGTGACATGTTTGGACATATATACAATTTTGAAAATGAAACAGGAGATAATTATCGGCTTATCTGGGAAGGAAGTGCAAATACCTTCAATGCATATAGACAGATGAAAACTAATGATATTGATAAAAATGGGAAACCTGAATTTTGGGTGGGCGGACAATTCTTCCAGGATAATGGTTCTCCGATAGTACGAATTACATGTTTCGAGGGAGTAAACGATAATCAATTTATTCCAGTACATCGAATTGATCTTGTCGGGGTTTTTTCATTATTCGCATACAATTTGCAGGCTGTTGATATTGACAAAGATGGTACGGAAGAAATATTTATATGTATTGGTAACTACATACTCGTTTTGAAATTTATTGGCAGCTTGAATCAACATCAGTATTCAATTTATTACTGTAAAATAGGCGAATCACGTATCGAAATACCTGTATTTAAGGGTGCAGGGTGTATGAATATGTTCAACCAAAATAGAGAAGACATGATTATTACAGCGGGAGGATACATCCAAGGAAATTTTGTGGATATATCGTTTATATATAAGAATGATTGTGCAAATTCTGTGAATTATGATTATTACAGTAGTTTAAATTCTGAATTTGAATTGACTCAGAATTATCCAAATCCATTTAATTTCAGTACAATACTTAGACTTCATGTTTCGGATGATAGTAATGATTTTAGAATAAATGTTAAGGTCTATAACATATTAGGTGAGGTGGTAAATACTTTACTCGTTTCAGAGTTGTCAGAAGGAGAGTATTTATTAGTTTGGGATGGAACAGATTTTAATGGCAGAGTATTATCGACGGGAATTTATTTCATCTCAGCAGAAACACTCCAGGAAAGACAAATAGTTAAAACAATTTTCCTAAAGTAAAAATTTGGAGAAACTAAAATGAAATTTATTAACATTTTTTTAATTCTAATTACGATTAATATATTTTCTCAGAACTGGTCGGATACGCCAGTTCCTATCAGTATTAGTGTTACTGGTTATGATTATTCTCAAGGTGATAGAGTTGAATTACATACAAATAAATGGGGAAATAATTTAATTGTATTAAATGATGGAGTACTGGGGTTTTACAGATTCTCTGTTACAGGGAATATAGAATATTCTAATCCAAATTGGCTCACTGGTGTAGAGTATGCAAATATTACCGGTGATGAAAATGTAATTTATGTTGTCTTTAAAAAAGATAATGTTATTCAGGCTAAATACAGCACAACCGGCGGAACATTTTGGTGGTCACGCCCAAATGTACCCGGGAGTGAAGGAACATTCTTAGTTGATGCGGCTTATAGCAGTGCGTATGGTTTGTTTGTTGTATGGGGTTCTGCTGGCTACATTAAATATTATAGGTATAAAGAGTCAATAAGTGCTTGGATAGAACCATTTACGGTTTCAAATAATCCATCTGAATTTAATCCCAGAGTCATTTATAAAAATTCGCAATCAAGAGTATATGTCACATACCAAAAAAGTAATATCAGTGGAAAATATCGGTATTGCGATTTGAGCAGTAATCCAGTTGTATGGAGTCAAATTAAAGATGGTTACAATAGGGATTATTCATACTCAGCGGGTTTTGCTGTAGACGATTACTATATATAATTGTTTCATACTTATAGTTATTATCCGGAAACAACTCTATACTGTGAAAAAATATACATGCCTAACGGGTGGCATGACCCTTATCCTTTTCGTGATAACACTAATGAAACTTATTACATTGAGTCGACTACCACAAAGGATAATACAGTTTACGCAGCTCACTGGTATAATTGGTCAACGGGTGGTGAAGATTACTTGCCTGGTATATACGCAGCAAAGTTTATCGGTGATGGTGTATATCACTATGAATTAATATTTAGAGATAATGAACAAAATGCAGTTTATGATATTCTTCGAATATCTTCTATTTCAAATGATGTTCAGGTTATATGGCAAGACAATCAGTCTTATCCCTACCTTCGTTACAGTTATAAGGACTTAAAGCCACTTGCACCACAAAATCTGACAATTACAAAGAGTCCGAATAACCATCCACTGCTTTCCTGGACAGCAAATAAAGAACCTGACATTGATCACTATCAATTATACAGGTGGGATAGTTATGGCGGTGGTTGGCAGCCCTTGGCACAAACATCTAATACTTCTTATGAGGATGCAACGCTAACGTATTGTACTGCAGTACCTCCTGCACAGTGCGAAAACCTTCGTGCTTTTCAATTTAAAGTAACAGCAGTTGATTTAGGTTCTCACGAATCTGAACCATCAAATATTGTAGAGACAAGATTAGTCGGTGGTCCACCGTCAAAAGCTGGAGCTGATAATCCGGGAGGTAAAACAGTTTTTGAATATTCTCTTGGACAGAATTATCCTAATCCATTCAACCCTGTAACAACGATAGATTACTCAATCAAATCGACAGGATTGGTAACACTTAAAGCTTATGATATGCTTGGAACAGAGGTCGCTTCATTGGTTAATGAAATAAAAGAAGCTGGAAATTATTCGGTTACTTTTAATGCATCAAATCTTCCGAGTGGAATTTATTTCTGCACACTTTCTGCGGGAAACTTTATAGCTACGAAGAAATTAATTTTACTGAAGTAAACATCTAAAACAATAAAGCCGGGGTTAAACACTCCGGCTTTTAACTTATAAATATTATTTATCTACTCTTTTAATTTCTACTCTTCTGTTTTTTGCTTTGCCTTCAGGCGTAGCATTATCGGCAACAGGTGATTTACTTCCCATACCTGCAACTTCAAATCTTACTTTCGGTATTCCTCTTGAGACAAAGTAGTTTAAGACTGATTCAGCGCGCATCTTCGACATTTTAATATTTCCGTCTTCCGAACCAACGTTGTCAGTATGTCCTTCTATTCTCCAACGGGACATCGGATATTTTTTCATCTGCTCAAGCATTTTATCCAGTTCAGGAAAAGCTGCAGGTTTTAATTGAGCACTGTTAAATTCAAAGCTTGTTTCTGAACTAAGTACAAGCAAATTCAGATTTACTTCTGGAGTTGGAGGTGCAATTACTATTTCACAGCCTTTTTCATCCACCTGAACACCAGGCAAAGTTCCGGGACATTGATCAAGATGATCAGGAACTCCGTCCAGATCTTCATCAACAGGACAACCGTAATTATCAACTTCAACTTCATAAGGTGTATCAGGACATCTGTCCAGATGATCAGCGACACCATCACCATCAGAGTCGATTGGACAGCCGTACTCATCAATCTTTACTCCGGGAGTTGTATCAGGACAGAGATCGGTATAATCAGGAACTCCATCTTTATCAGAATCCAGAGGACAACCTTTTTTATCAACTGGTGCGCCCTGCGGTGTGCCGGCACATTCGTCAAGATAATCCGGAACTCCGTCTCTATCTGAGTCGAACGGACAGCCGAATTCATCTACTTTAATTCCAGATGGTGTATTTGCACACATATCTTTCGAATCAACAACTCCATCTCCATCAGAATCAAATTCTGTTAAGAAGGAATATGAAATTCCTCCCATCGCAGTAAAGAACATATCGTTGCTGACTCCTTTTGCCTGATCATCAAGCCAGTCGTTTGGCGATATCTGAACTCCGCCGCTTAAGTTGAGCGAAAGATTATCAGTTACAGGAAAACGAATACCAAGTTCACCAAGATAGTTTACCTCAGAAGTTTTATATACACCCGCTTCGTTGTTTGGCAACTTAACTCCGCCTTCACCTTTGGGATTAAAATTTAAGCTTGCTACTCCGGCAAAGAGATAAGGAAAGGCAACATCGTTGATACTTAAGTCAAAAACAACTCCAGCTCCAATCGTAGTTATATTGGTTCTAAATTCCTGTGGTTCAAGACTTGAATCGCTTCCCTTTAAAAAGCCTGCACTTCCGAATGCTCTCAAGCCAAATCCGCTTTTTGTCCAGGCAGGAAAGAAATATTCGATCGATAGTCTGCCGAGATAATCAACTCCTAGTCCAGCGTAATCCGTGCTGGCGAGAGTTGTTCCGCCTTCAACGGAAAAAACTACTGTACCAGAGAATGGATTATATCGTTGAGTCTTGGCTGTTTGTGAGTAATTAGCTGAAGAAAAAAGTAAAGCAATTAGTAAAATGCTGAAGGTAAATTTCATCAATATTTATCCGTTAAAGTTGATTTTAATAAAACAAATTTAACGGTAATTGAAGAAGTAAAAAAGTTAAATGATTATTAAGTGCAGCTTAAAATCCCCTTCTAAGTACCTTCTCCATATCAGATTTTATCATCAGCTTAACAAGGTCTTCAAATTTTGTTTTTGCTTTCCAGCCGAGAACTTTTTTTGCTTTAGTTGGATCGCCAATCAGCAAATCAACCTCTGTAGGACGATAATAAACAGGATCAATTGCAATGAGTGTATCACCTTTTTTCAGCTTTGTGGTAAAATCTTTTAGATAAGATTTTTTATTAGAAGAATAATTGATAAGCTTTTTTGCTTTTTCAAGATTGATGGATTTGATAATTCCTTTTTCATTCTCACCTTTGCCTTTCCACTCCAATTCGATTCCGAGATTCTTAAAAGTCAGTTCAGCAAATTCATGGACAGTTTTAGTTTCTCCTGTTGCGAGAACAAAATCATCAGCTTCTTTGTGCTGGAGAATTCTCCACATACCTTCGCAATACTCCGGGGCAAAACCCCAG
>JALONF010000105.1 GCA_025455085.1 Ignavibacteriaceae bacterium | reverse complement strand
CATAGGCAACATTACTGGGCATAAAACCTGCAGCACCTAAAAATATATAGCAAGCCGCAAGTCGTGAATACGCAAGTGAAAAATCCGGAGCGATTGCTAGGGCATCCTCAAAGTATTTTATGGCTTTAAGCATAAAATCTGGTGACCATTTATTCCAATTATACAATCCTTTAAGATATAAATTGTACGCATCTATATTTTCAGTTGGAACTAGAACAAGGCTTTTTGATGGACTATAAATTTTTATCGTCTTTTTTAATTGCTCAACAATTGAGTTTGCAATTTCATCCTGCACAGCAAAAATGTCTTCAAGATTTCTGTCAAAAGTTTCTGACCATTTATGATAACCATTTTCAGAATTGATTAACTGTGCAGTTACTCTTACTCGGTTTCCATATTTTCGAACACTTCCTTCCAAAATAGTTTTTACTCCGAGCAGCTTACCTATTTCTCTTATGTCCGTGTTTTTTCCTTTGAAAGCAAAAGAAGAAGTACGGGATGTAACAAGCAAGCCTTCAACCTTGGCAAGAGCGTTCAACAATTCTTCAGTCATACCATCGCTGAAATATTCATTTTCCTTGTCAGCACTTAGATTGATAAATGGTAAAACTGCGATTGAATTTTCTGAAACTGCGGATTTACCTTCAAGCTGGTCGTGGGTTGGTACAACTAAACCATCGCTCGTCAGTGCATAAATTTTAACCGGGGATTTAACATTTTTTAACTCATATCTGCCAAGAAAAGTCGATGATATTTGTGTTTGATTTTTTAATTCGTCATTTATTTTATCAGACACAAGTACGCTTCCGGGTACGGCAAGATTTTCGATCCTTGCCGCTATATTAACTCCGTCTCCATAAACGCCTTCATCATCGTAGACCACGTCTCCCGCGTGGATGCCAATCCTCAGAGGTACTTTCGGTTCTAGTTGAAGCTCTTGTTGAATCTTAGCACCACAAACTGCCGCCTCAATTGCACTACCGAAGATTGACAATGTGCCATCTCCGTAATACTGTAAAATCTGTCCACGATGTTCTAAAATTAATCTTTCAAGAACGCTTCGGTGCTTATCTCTTAAAATCTTGGCTCGCTTCTCATTCTCCTGCATTAAAGCAGTGTAGCCCACCATATCGGTAAACATAATTGCAGCAAGCATTCTTATTTCTTTCATACAAACAATTTATAAATGAATCATTAAAAATTTTAAGAAGCAGGAAAAAATTAAAGGACTGATCGGTTAAAAGCAATAATATCTAAACCAGCAGTAGTATATGAATTTGGGTGAAAGGAAGAACTTTTGCAATTCTTTCCCTTCACCCATTAAAAAATTATTTTTTCTTTGCTTGAGCTTCAGCTACTGCAATAGCAGTCATATTGATAATATCATCAACAGAAGCTCCACGCTGCAAAACGTGAATTGGTTTTTTCATTCCCATTAAAATTGGACCGACAACAGATGCCTGACCAATTCTTGCCATTAATTTATAAGCAATGTTTCCAGCATTAAGATCCGGGAAGATCAGAACATTAGCTTTTCCTTTTAGATTGCTGAATGGAAATTCTTTTTCAATTATTTCAGGAACAATAGCTGTGTCTGCCTGCATTTCGCCATCTATCATTAGGTCCGGTCTAATTTTTTTCACCAATTCTGTTGCATGCTTAACTTTTATTGAATCTGGATAAGGTGAACTTCCAAAATTGCTAAATGATAACATTGCAATCCTTGGAACAACATCGAACTCTTTTACTGTATCTGCGGCTGAAATTGCAATCTCAGCAAGTTGTTCTGCTGTAGGATTAACGTTTACAGTTGTATCAGCAAAGAAGTAAACATCTTGTTTAGCAAATATGATGTAAAGACCAGAAACAACTTTTAATCCATCTTTAATACCAATACAATGAAGAGCCGGTCGAATTGTTGTGGGATAGCTGGTTGTTAAACCGCTGATAAGAGCATCAGCTTCTCCAAGCTCAACCATCATCGAACCAAAGTAATTGGGTTTCTTCATCAGGTTCCTGCTATCCTTAAGTATCGCACCTTTTCTTGAACGTTTTTTAAAAAATGCATCAGCATATTGATTTCTTTTTTCGTCAGCTTCCGGATCAAAAATCTGAAACTCATTTTGATCAAAACCAAGTCTTTCAATTTCTCCCTTAATCAATTTCGCATTTCCCAAAAGAACCGGGTAAGCCATATTATCATTGTATACAACGTGTGCAGCTCTGATAATTTTTTCTTCTTCTCCTTCAGGATAAACAACTTTAAGCGGCTTCTTCTGTGCTTTGTGAATCATCACACGTATTAATTCTTTTGATAAGCCGAGTCTTTCTTTTAGCTTATCTTCATATTTCTGCCAATCCATTTCGGTTATCTTTGCTACACCAGTTTCAATTGCAGCTTTAGCAACTGCTGGAGCCACGTACCACAATACTCTCGGATCAAATGGTTTTGGAATGATATACTCTTTACCGAAAGTAAAATCTTCTCCACCGTACGCCCTAAGTACCATTTCAGGAACTTTCTCTTTCGCCAGTTTAGCTAATGCTAATGTAGCAGCCATTTTCATTTCATCATTTATGGCGACTGCCCTTACATCCAAAGCACCCCTGAAGATAAATGGAAATCCAAGTACATTATTTACCTGATTGGGAAAATCACTTCTGCCGGTAGCCATTATTAAATCTTCTCTAACAGATACTGCTTCATCATACATTATTTCCGGATCAGGATTTGCCATTGCAAAAATGATTGGATCCTTCCCCATCGATTTAACCATTTCCTTATTTACTATACCACCAGATGACAATCCTATAAATACATCTGCTCCTTTCATCGCATCGGCTAGTGAAGCGAATCCCTTTGCCTGAGCAAATAGTTCTTTGTACTTATTAAGATCTTTTCTGTCTTTTGTAACACAGCCTTTCGTATCGAACATCCAAATATTTTCTCTCTTCACACCGGCCATTATATAATGTTTGCAGCAAGAAATTGCAGAAGCACCAGCTCCACTTACCACAATTTTTATTTTATCCAGTTTTTTGCCGGCAACTTCAACCGCGTTAATCAGTGCAGCACAGGAAATAATTGCTGTTCCGTGCTGATCATCATGGAATACCGGAATTTTCATCGTTTCTTTAAGTCTCTCCTCTATTTCAAAACACTCAGGAGCTTTTATATCTTCAAGATTTATTCCGCCAAAAGTTGGCTCAAGCATTTGAACAGTTCTGATTATCTCATTTGAGTCGTGTGAGGCAAGCTCTATATCAAAAACATCAATGTCTGCAAATCTTTTAAAGAGAACTCCTTTACCTTCCATAACCGGTTTACCAGCTTCGGCTCCGATATCTCCAAGACCAAGAACTGCAGTACCATTTGAAACCACAGCCACCAGATTTCCCTTTGCTGTGTATTTATAAACGTCCTCTACATTCTTATGAATTTCTCTGCAGGGTTCTGCAACACCCGGTGTATACGCTAGCGAAAGATCACGGGACGTTAGACAAGGCTTAGATGCGATTACTTCTATCTTGCCTTTTCGTTCTATTGAGTGATATTCCAGCGCTTCTTCTTTACTTATCTTCATAATTTACTCCTGATAAATTTATGTTTCACTTAGATAAATGTTTAATTAAAAATTAAATAGATACATTGAACTTTTGTTTTCAATTTAGATATTTGGGATGAAATTCTGATTTGATAGATGATGCTAATTTCCAATAAAATTATACCACAAAATTAGTTCAATTTACTGAATTAGCCTAAGTAACAGTTACGATTTTGTTCGAATAAAGTTGAACGATTAGCAACAAATTTTGGTTCTGAAATCAGAGATAATCTAGGCCCTGCTTTCTTTTGCCGATTCTTCAATCAATTTATGGGATAACTCTTTACCCAAATAAAGATCGATAAGGAAATGAAGAACATATAAAAGTGGTGTTAGAAAAATAGCCACGGCGAACTTGTAGATATAGTTGACAATACCTATAGCCAAAACCAAAGATAAATCCCACCCCGCCCCAAAATAAAAGGCTATTAATAGAACGACGAAGCTATCAATGAATTGCGAAATAAATGTCGAACCAGTAGCACGAATCCAAATTTTAGAGCTGCCAGTAAATGATCTGAGAAAATGGAAAACATAAACATCAACAAGCTGCCCAATTAAAAACGCAACTAAAGAACCTAATATTATCCACAAACCTTGACCAAAGATTGTATTAAAAGCCAGATCCATATTTACAATACCTGTCGTAGTATTTCGCTCTATCCAAAAATCGGCAGGAGTTAATCCTATAGCAAAATAAACCATAAGGAAAGCATACGCAATCAGTGTAGCAGCCGTAAACGACATAAACCTAACACCTTTTCGACCAAAATATTCATTTATAATATCAGTCATAATAAAAACAACAGGCCATAACAATACTCCTGCGGTTAAATTGAATGAGAGATTACTTTCTCCGAAAAACGAAAGATTGATTGGTTGGATGCCAAGTAACTTTTCCAGCGAAAAAATTTTTACTCCAATAAATTCTGCAAGGAGTGCATTTGCTACAAAGAAAGTTCCAAGAATATAGAACAGTGTATTACTTTTATCTCGCATTGGATTTTCTGATAATTACAATTTTGACGAGTAATATATAAAAAAAAGCGGTATCGTTAATGATACCGCTTGTGTGGAGAGAGAGGATTGTTCTCAGTGCTATCTTCGGCTTCGTTCTCTTGAATTACCCTTTTCCATAGTTCTATCCGTGTTCACTTTAGTCTCACTATTTCTGTTTTGCTGATTATCATTTCTGCTTTGCTCTTTTACTTCATTTCTTTTAACTTGATCATTATTCGTCACTCTGTTATTCTCAAGCTTTACTTGAGTATTCTGTTCCTGCCTCTTTTTATTCAACTCAACAGATTCGTTGGTCTTTATCCTATTCTGTTCTTTAACCTGGTTCTCATTTCTCGTACTGAAATCATTATTATTTCTAACATTCTCATTCTGATTGCTGACCTTACCAGTCTCTCTTTTTCGTGTCTCGATGTTATCGTTTTTCCTGTTTTCATTTATATCAGTGTTACGTTTAGTCTCAGTTCGTTTCTGTTCGAAAATCTTATCAACACCCGTCTTTATATCTTTCCTGGTCTGATTGTTCGTTCTTACTTCCAGATTTCTATCTTTTGATTTATCTTCTCGTTTTTCAGTCGTAACATCTTCTCTTCTACCAATCTGGACTTTATCAAGTTCGAGTGAAGTCTTTCTGTTTTCACGTTTGATTTCCATACGACCTAAGTCGTTCTTTACCAGTTCATCTCTTTTCAGATCAAGAGTACGGATTTCATCTCGGTCACCGAAGCTATCCCTGTTCAAATCCCTTGAATCACGAACTCTGGTTAGATCACGCTGTCTTATTTCCTGTCCAGAACGTTTACTTATATAATTAACATCAATTCCTATGTTTTGAACTCTACCATTTCGGTAGGTGTACTCATGTCTGTATTTTGTACCGCTGTGGACCCTATACTTGTATCCAGGCTCTACATAATAGTTATATACATAAGGATCGCAAAAATTTGCATAGTTTACATAGTTCCAGTAGGAGTAAGGAGTATAGTATGTATTCGTAAAGTATATCCCGACTGAAACAGAAAATACAGCATAAGGATGCAACGGCGCCCAACCGATATAGTTGTTATCATATCTCCATTCTACCCACGCCGGAGCCCACTCATAGTCAGGATACCAGAGCCAGCCATAATAATCATCATAGTACCATCGACCATAATGATATGTGACGTGCCCGAAAGGCTCGTAGGAATCCCAATACCAGCCGTCATAAGTCCAAATCCATCTTCCGACATTATAAGGCGTCCAGTGTGTGCGAATTATTGTAGGTCTCCAAACTACTACTCCGTAATCAACTTCAATCCATGATCCGTATGGAGCGAGTTCTGTATAAAAGTATCCACCCACCCCGTGATGATGTCTCTTTGCTTCCGCATTAAAATTTACTGCGACAAAAAGAACTACTGCAAAAATTATTATCCGTTTCATTTTACACCTCCGTGTTATGTTTACGGTTCATAAAGTTCAACGAAAGTGCCAATAGCATTAATTTGATTTTGTTTGAATTTAAGCTGAATAAGAAGGTTTTATGTCTATTAAATTAGACAGAAGAGATTCGAAGTGTATGCTGAAAAATTATCGCTTAACTTTTCTTGACTTCCATAAGTAGTTGCCAAATGCACCAACTAATCCAGAATAAATAATGTATGGAATCTGAAAAATTTCCGCAGCATAGAAATATTTTAATCGAAGATCATCGAAGAGTATTTGTTTCCCTTTGTAAAGAATTCGGAATTCGAATAAAAATTTGAATAACAATGCAATAACAAAAGTGATGATAAAGACTGGATGATAAAATAATCCGAGAAATAGTTGAGAGAACAATCCAACATAAAATGAATAAATATAGCCATCCTCGGCAAACTGTGCTGATGGTGCGCCTTTGTGCCTTGTTGGCCATGTTTTCCCAATGTCACCGCAAAGAGCGGTCTTGTTTGCGTCTGCAATCTCCATCGTCTCGCCCTTGACCGATGCTGCCTTCAGGTTTGAAGTCTCCCCAAAAATCATGCCTTTGTCGCCGACTTGCCTGCTTGTCGCCCTTTTGGATTCGATGTCGAATGCTGTCATGTTTCCGCCGTCAATGACACACGCAACTCCGCGCTCAATCCTGGCTTTTGGGTAGTTTTCCCTGCTTGCCTGATACGCATGAAGTGCTATGCCGCTTGCCTCGTCTGTCACAAAGAAGTCTGAGGCTGGAGGCTTGAGGCTTCTGCAAAGCAATGCCGATTTGTGGGTGTCAATCACTTCCCAATCGTTCGGGATGTTTGCTGCTGTCCTTTGGGCGATGATTTTGCCGTCAAATCCGACCTTTGTGATGGTTGT
>JALONF010000104.1 GCA_025455085.1 Ignavibacteriaceae bacterium | reverse complement strand
ATTAATACTGAAATGCTTAACGACATCGCTCAAAGAATTAATTCAGATATTGCTCTGATTTGGAATAATTACCCCAGCGATTTTTCCAATCAGATTGTTAATCAGAAATATTTATATGTTTTAAGCCAAGCCGTAGATAATCTGAAAAATAAAAGCAATTTTGATCTTTATATTCAGGGAACAGAGTCAAAAGATATTTTGGCGACAATCTACAAGCCTGCATCTACAACAAATCAGGAAAATTTATCCTACTTAATATTTACTACATTTGCTGAAGCAGGCGAATTGAGAGGCACACTAAAAAGCATTTTTATTATTATAGGTATTGTCGGAATTGCATTATCATTGATTTTTACAATGGTGTTCACTGATAAGTTCAGAAAACAAGTGATCGAACTGAGCAAGGCAACCGAGCAGACTTATGCCGGCAAGTTTGATTATAAAATTGATGTTAAAAGCAGGGATGAAATTGGCAAATTAGGAATGGCGTTCAACAGAATGCTGGAAGAACTTGAGAAAAAGGAAATAGCTAAAAATGATTATGCCGAATTTATTACTTTGATCAACCAGAACCCCTCACTAAAAGAAATATCGGATGTTGCGTTAAAGAAAATACTTGATACGGGTGATTTTCTAATTGGCGGACTCTATAGTGTTGATGAAGAAATCAATTTGATTTCTGCTTATGGATTAAATGCTGACTACATAGATCGCCCCGAAATATCTGCATTTTTCAAAAAGGTTCTTGAGACAAAACAGAGTCTTGAACTTTTTGATGAAGATGCACTTCCCGTTGTCTCGACAGGCTTGATAGATATTAGAATAAAATATCTTCTCTTTCTTCCAATAGTATATAATAATAAACCAGTGGCTCTTTTAGAATTGGGTTCGTTAACCAGACCAAGTGAAGAGGTTCGGGATTATCTTGAAAAAATAAAAGATCAGCTGGCTATAGGAATAACAAATGCGAGAGCTTTACTACAGCTTGAAAAAATTGTTTTAGAGTTGAAAAAGCTGAACGAAGATTACCAGAAACAAAATGTTCAAATAATTGAGCAAAATGAAACCCTATTAAATCTTCATAGTGAGTTAAAATCTCAGGCTATGGAACTGGAAAAACAAAAACAAAAAGCTGTAGAGTTGACAGATACCAAATCTAAGTTCCTCGCAAACATGTCGCATGAACTTAGGACCCCGATGAATTCAATTCTTGGGCTAACAGAACTTATGCTGGAAAAAGTCGATCTGGAACCTCGTAACAAAGAACGGTTGAAGGTAGTATTGAATAGCGGTAAAAGATTAATGACACTCATTAATGATATCCTTGATCTTTCAAAAATTGAAGCAGGTAAAGTTGAAATAATTCACGAAGATGTTTTGCTCGAGGAAATTATAGAGGAAATTTCTGCTTCAATCGCACTTCTTGCAAATGAAAAAAACATAATCTTTGAAGTTATCAGAAATATAGATACCCACACAGTAATTAGCACAGACCGGGGAAAAGTAGTTCAAGTTTTGATAAACTTGCTAGGAAATGCTGTTAAGTATACTGATACAGGGAAAGTTACTTTAAAAGTCTCTGTTGGAAATGACATGCTGAATTTTGATGTGATTGATACAGGTATTGGAATCGCCAAAGATGAAATTGATATGATTTTTGAAGAATTCAGGCAGTTAAACAACTCTAAGTCAAGAAAACGTGGTGGAACAGGTTTAGGTCTGGCTATAAGCAAGAAGCTTGCTGAAATACTGGATGGAGACCTCAAAGTTAAAAGCGAACTTAATAAAGGTTCTACATTCACTTTTTCAGTCCCTTTTAATCAGGTTGAATTATTTATACCTCAACGCAAGCAGAATATGGTTAATATTCCTTCTGTATTCAAGAATGGAAAAAGTCTTGTCCTTGTAATTGATTCTGATAAAGCGTTAAGAAATACTATCACTCAATACTTGCTTTCAATGGGCTATGGATTAATTTTTGCAGATGATGGTGTTCAGGCGATACAAATTGCGGGCAAGAGTCATCCTGATGCAATCATACTCGGTGTAAATTTAAAGCAATCTGATAGCTGGGATGTACTAAAAGATTTAAAACAAAATTCAAACACAAATTCTGTCCCGATTATTCTGGTCTTAATTGAGCCAGATAAAAATTTAGGTTATACTCTGGATATATTTGACTATTTAATTAAGCCAATATCATTTGAAGATTTAACTCGCACACTTCATAAGCTGACGAGTCTCCAAAAACGAAAAATTAATAAAATATTGGTCGTCGATAACGAGGATTTTGAATTTCAAAAGTACAGAGAGGTTAAAGATTTTGAAGAAATAGAAATCGAACTTGTTAAAGAAAGCGGAGATGCATTAGCTAAAATTGAAGAAAGTCAACCAGACTTAGTTATTATTGATGTGACTATAAAAGGTATAGATGGACTAACACTAGCTCATATGCTGAAAATTAATTCTGAGACAAAGAAAATACCAATAATTATTAGTGTTGAAAGAGATCTTGCTGACGATGTTAAAAAATACCTTACTAAAGTCATAGACGATATTACCTTGAAATCTAATCAGAATACTGCTGATGTAATCATATCTGTACGGGATTGGCTTGAAATTCAGGAATCAGAAACACAAGCTGCTGTAGAAGAAGTTAAGATTGCTCTCAAACCTGAAATTAGAAAAATCAAGTCTCAGAAAACTGAAGTTATAGATAACCAAAACTATGACTTAGATATTTTGATTGTTGATGATGATTCCAATACTCTCTTTACTCTGGCAGAAATTGTCCGGTCGGCTAACTGTAATCCTATTTTAGCAAATAATGGTAAAGAGTGCCTGGAGAAATTGGAAACCAAAATTCCGGACTTAATTCTTCTGGATATTATTATGCCCGAAATGGATGGATTTAAAACTATAAAGCAGATAAAGAGAAACAGTAAGTGGTCCGATATTCCAGTCTTTGCTGTAACCGCCAAGGCTATGAAAGATGATAATGAAATAATATTGAAACATGGTTTCTCTGATTACATTCCTAAACCATTTAATCCTGCGTTTATCAATTATAAGATCAAATCGCTAATCGCCCAATTAAAAACTACCTGAGATGAAAAAAATCCTTGTCATAGATGATCTCCCTGAAAATGTCTTTATACTGCAGGACCGCCTTGTACAGGAAGGATATGAAGTAATAACAGCATACGATGGAAATGGGGGAATTGGGAAAGCATATTCCGAATTACCGGATCTTATTCTGTTGGATGTTATGATGCCAGATATAAGCGGATTTGAAGTTTGTAAAATTCTTGTCAATGATGAAAGAACTAAGCATATTCCAATTATTCTGGTAACTGCACGAGCCGGTGCTGAGGATACTAAAGAGGGACTTGAAGCCGGTGCTTTCGATTATATTAAGAAACCCTTCAACAGGGTTGAGTTAATGGCAAGGGTAAAATCAGCACTAAAGTTGTCAGATGCTAATCAGCAGGTTCTGCAAATTGAAAAACGAACAACATATGTTGCCACAATTGTAACTGCAAATCATAAAATAAAACAGCCACTTACTCTGCTCAGCCTTTCTTCAGCTGCTATAAAAAAAGAATTGGAGAAAGATGAAATTTCAAAGGAATCAATTTTAAATCGTGTTAAATATATTGATGCTGCAATAAAAGACATTAACGACGTTCTTAACAAGTTAAACTCGATTACTAATCCCGAGCTGTCTGATTATGCAAAAGATGTAAAAATGATTAGAGTGGAAGGGAAAGAAGAAGGCTAAACAAATTTCTTTATTGTTGCCAGCATCGCTTCAAATTCATAAGGTTTATTTAACTGCCCGTTGATTTTATATTTGATCAGTTCAGACTCCTGATTTACCCACATACTTCCCGAGGATAAAATAATAGGAATATCCATGTTTAGTTTTCTTATCTCGGAAATTGTTTCAAGACCCGACAAGCCGGGCATATTGTAATCAATAATTGCCAGATCAACTTTTATCTCTTCCGTCAGCACAGTTAAAACTTCCTTGCCTGAAGAAACTTTTATAACAGAGTAACCATTCAATTCAAGAAGTTCGGCGAGCAAATCTCCAAGCATTGGTTCATCATCAGCAAGCAAAATAATTTTTTCACCAGGTTCGGATTGCTTTTCTTTAGGCGGTTCAAATGCGGGGATGTAGACGTCAAAGGTAGTTCCAATTCCAGGTTTGCTGGTTACATCAATAATACCGTTGTGTGCTTTAATAATTCCGTATGAAACATATAATCCCAAACCTGAGCCTGTATCTTTTACCTTAGTTGAAAAGTAAGGATCAAATATTTTAGTGAGATGCTGCTCTTCTATACCTGAGCCGTCATCACTTACAGAAAACTTTACATAGTTTCCGGTTTTTAGCAGTGGTAAAAATGCTATATTATTTTCATCAATGATTATGTTTTTTGCAGTGATCCCGATATGTCCTTTTTCGTTGGTCGCTTCTTTGGCGTTCACACATAAGTTAAGAAGAACCTGATAAATTTCTGTTCCATTACCAACTATATCAAAAAGTTTATTGTCAATTTCTTCAGTTAGAGTCAATGATTTTGGGAAGGTTTGTGTTATAATTTTTGAAATTTCGCCTAATAGCAAATGGGGCTTAACAAGTTCTTTTCTTTTAGGAGTTGGCTTGCCAAATGAAAGCAGACCTTTTGTCAAATCGCGTGCTCTAACTGAGCAGTTTTCTATGTTGTCGATTAATTTTTGAACATTATCTGTTTGATCAACTCTCTTCCTCAATAAGTTTACGCTGCCGAAAATACTGGAAAGAAGATTCCCAAAATCGTGAGCCATACCGCTCGAAAGTTTTCCGATAGTTTCCAGTTTCTGAGCCTGCAGCAATCTGCTTTCAAGTGTAGTGTTCAGATTGCGTGTGCTGATGTTGCTGATAACAAAGGTTAAAAGTATAGCAAATTGTTCTGATAATTTTATTTCATCCGTGTTGAAGGAATCTTTTAGTTTACCAATAACCAAGGTTGCAATCAACTTATTATCGAAAATACATGGAGCAATCAGCAAACTGCTGCATCCCATTGAAGCCGAAAGGTTGCTGCCTAAATTGTTTTTCTGGTTTGTCGCAACAAGAGATGATTTATTAAGCATCAACCACTTGGTTATAAATTTATAGTCTGAGTTGATAATCTTTTCGACTTCAATTTTATTTGTAACTAAATTATTCAGATCAAGGTATTTAAATTCTATTGCTGACTTATCATTTAAGAATGTAATTATACCCAGATCACCTTTAATCAAGCTTATGGATTTTGATAATAGTTCAGAAGATAGTTTATCGATAGAATTTTCTTTAACCAGAAGTGTTAGAATATTTTGCAGCTCGCTTCGAAAGTCTATAAAATGTTTGCTTGGATCGCTGCTGATTTTTTCATCTTTAAAAATTTCTTGTGGTTCAATCAGCTCTAACTTATAGTTCTCAGGGTTGGTTTTTTTATCTTTTGAAAAAAGAGGAATAATGTGCAAGTCCTTATTAATTTGGGGCAGATGTCGAATAGCTGTTTTTTTTAAAACCGGTTCTATTTTCTTTTCAATTCCGGCCGAGCTTAATAAGCTGGCAAGTGTTTTACCTTTTAGTTTATGACCCGGGAAGTTTTCTTTAAAGCTATTATTAAACCAGGTTATTTTTAATTCACTATCGGTAATGGCTATGGGAGTTGTTTCCCCGAATATTATTTCAGGAGAATATTTAGCAAGTATGCTCGAGGGCATTTAAAGTTAAACGGGTTTTAGTTCATATTTTTTAATCTTAGTATAAAGAGTCTTAGGGCTGATGCCGAGCTGGTTAGCGGTTTGTGTTCTGTCCCATCTGTTCTTATCAAGCACTTTCTTAATGTGCCACCGTTCAAGCTCTTCCATACTTAAAATTTCCTCGGTCTGTTCAACCTCCGAATGTTTTCTCGTCTGTATCTGATATGATTGTGGAAGATTTAGATCCTCAGGATAAATTACATCCCCCTCAGCAAAAATTATAGCTCGTTCTATAATATGATCAAGCTCTCTTATATTTCCATTGAAAGAGTAACCCATAAGAAGTTCTTCAGCTTCAGTGGAGAGATGTTTGGGAGATCGGATCGGTGATTTTTCTTTTATAAAATGATTTGCGAGCAGCAGAATGTCATCCCTTCTATCTCTTAATGGAGGGATGGTTAAAGTAATTACATTTAACCTGAATAATAAATCCTTTCGGAAATTTTTATTATCAGCTTCTTCAAGAAGGTTCCTATTTGTTGCCCCTATTACTCTAACGTTGGAGGTTAACGTAGTAATGCCACCTATCCTGCGGTACTCTCCGTTTTCCAGAAATCTTAAAAGTTTTGGCTGGAGAGCAAGACTAAGCTCACCTATTTCATCCAGGAATAGTGAACCACCATGAGCAATTTCCACAAGGCCCTGCTTGGTGTTTTTTGCATCAGTGAATGCGCCTTTTTCGTGTCCAAAAAGTTCACTCTCAATCAATTGATCTGGCAATGAAGCGCAGTTGATAACAACAAAGGGTTTGTCTTTTCTGGCAGAGTGTTTATGGATATATTCAGCTAAAAGTTCTTTGCCAGTACCTGTTTCACCTTCGATGAGAATATTTGAATCAGATATGGCTGCTTTATTAGCGAGACTAAGCACCCTTTTTAATTGAGAACTGTTTCCAATAATGTTATCAGAGCCTTTCTTACTTATCTCTTTTGTTAGTATTTCTGTTTTAACAAGCAGCTCTTTATGCTCAAGTGCTCTGCTTAAAGTTAATAGTAAATCTTCGAACTCATAAGGTTTTGTTATAAAATCATAAGCACCTGATTTGATACAATCAATAGCTTTTCTCATTTCTCCCTGTGCAGAAAGAATAATTACCTGTAAGGATGCGCTGTAGTCTTTTACAAATTTTAGAACTTCCTCGCC
>JALONF010000103.1 GCA_025455085.1 Ignavibacteriaceae bacterium | reverse complement strand
CAGGATTCTGGTGTAGATCCCTCCTCCAGGAAATAACTTTGTCCTCAATGGTAATGCAGAATTCATCAACTTTTTTCCATAGCTGAGAAGAATTGCTTCTTATATTATCAGTCGATTTTGACTGGGCTGCACATTTTGCTTGAATACTTAGAAAAACCAGTATAAAAACAATGCTTAGTTCAAATAAATTTAATCTTTTCATAATTATTTAAAGTAAAAGTCTTTTTATGAGAGCGAAATAATATGACATAGAAATTGAAATGTTCTTTTGACCTTTATATCCACTAATTCTATTAATTGAATTTAGCCCCTGGCCTTGAATTTTCTCAAGAAGTGCATCATAATCAGTAAAAAACTGAAATGTATTATATCGTATGATAGTCTTAATATTATATAATCCTAATTCATTCCAGCTTTTACTGATTTTTTTATCTTCATCGGTAATAAAAGCCCATTCAGATCCCGGGCAATGATCAGCAATCAGGATTTCAGGAGCCAATTTAAACGCATGTTCAATTGCAACCCTTGGATCAGTCATTTCATGGAGACAAAATTCAAAAAATACAAGATTGCCAATCAAAGTAGTTTGAAGAAAATCAGAATGAATTAGACTAAACTTTTCACCTAGACCTGTTTGTAGCAATTTATTGTGTAATTTCTTAATTGCCTCCTCATTATTGTCAATGGCAAAGATTTTTCTTGCTTTGAAACCATACTCTATAATTTGACCACCTCCAGCGCCAATTGCCAAAATAATCTTATCATTAAAATCATAAAATTCCAATAGATTATTATTTATCGACGTTAATAGAATCTCTCTGGTGTTTTGAATGTCGTTCATAAACGAATTTCTGTTATGTACTTTTTTTAGATTTGGCTAACATTATTGCAGCCTATTTTCATCAAAGTAAAGAGTAAGTATTAGTTATACCTATCTGAATCATAAGTCAGACAGATTGATTTATAATAATCTCAACTGGCGTTAGTAAAATGGCAATTAGTAAGAATCGAGAATAATAAGATCCCGGTGCAAATCGAATCTTTACCTTTCTCTTGCCCTGAATTGGGATGGGGTTAATCCTGTGAATTTTTTAAAAGCAGTATTAAATGCTGATAAAGTATTAAATCCGCAATCATATGCAATACTGGCAATTGTAAAATTATTTTTGCCCTTATCCGACAGCATTAATTTTGCCTCTTCAACACGATAAGAATTAATAAAATCGTTGAAATTGTATTTAAGCTGCTCATTGATTAGTTGTGACAGTATATGAGGAGTTGAATTTAAATGCTTTGCAAGAATGTTAAGTGTTAGGTTGCTGTCTTTATAAATCCTTTTATCTAGCATATAAGAGATCATCAGGTCTTTTAGTTTTAAAGATTCCTCTATTGACAGGGCTGATTTACCATACTTTGAGGTATATGAATTTAATCTTGTTATTTTCCCTGACTTAAGTTCAATAAACAGCATGAAATAGGTCAGAACGGAATAAAAGAATGGTTCCGGTGAATGAGAATAGAAAATATTCAGATATGAAAAAGAGTAAACCTGAACAGAATTAATTATCAGAATAACATCAATAACATCCAAAACCCAGAGAATTGAAAAGATGATGGTAATATTTCTAAAAATCAAAATATTTGCCACTTCCTTTGGACTTTCTCCTTCCTTTACCCGTTGTTGATTTTTTTTGTAGAACCTGAAGGAAACAAGAATATAAATAAGAAACTGAATTAAAACTAATAGATGCTTACCGATATATACTGTGAAGTTGTATCTGCCATTAGAGGCTAAATAATATTGAGCCAGGAAAATAAAAAGAAACGGGAGGAAATGTAAAAGATCAAGTGCTTTAAATTTTAAATTTTTAATCGAAACAAACCTTAAATATAAATACATCAAAGGGCCAACAAGTGAGCTTACAGAAATTGAATAGTAAAATAATGGCAGGTTAAAGTCCAAATCGAAATTGTCCTGGAAATCTGTTAGAAGAAGCCTTATTACACGAAATGCTGTAAAAACAAGAAAAATTGACAGAAGAAGGTTTGGAATTGTATTTTTATTCCGCTGGAACCAGATATAAATTGAGAGAAACAATGCATTGAAAGCCCCTATAGTGCAGAAAATCATGAAGATTAGTTCACCCAATTCCATAGACCACTAAATTTTAGAGCAAAATTCAATTCAGGGTATACTACCAAGAATAAATAATGACTCAAACCTGTAAAACAAATTTAAATCAAAATAATGATTTAATGAAATAGCTGGTTGTCAGAAACAGGAAGGAGAGATAAATACACATTTTTAATTTTCCCAAATTATTTTATCATCAATCCTGTGAGATTCGACTTTATGTTCAGGAAAGTTTGGCAGTTTTTGTTTTACTATAAAAGTCCTAATGAAATGGCAATGAAGCTGGGTCCGTTGATTCCGGCATGCAGCAACACACCTGTCCAGGTATTCTTTGTTTTTTGAACCACAAATGATTGTATAAAGATTATCGGAATTAATGTAATCATTAGCTTCCATCCAAAAGCCACATGGAATAATCCCCAGCCAAATCCATGTATGATCCAGGTAGCTTTACCAAATACCAGCTCTTGCCTGGGAAGCATAACTCCGCGCCAAATGAATTCTTCCCCAAGGATATTGAGTACCCAGTATGGAAACCAAACCAACAGAAGCCAGTACCGTCCTTTTGTTAGCGGCTCAAAAGTCATGAAAGAAGGTGAGTGATCAAATTGACCTATAAAAAAAGATATTATTTTCATTACAAATCCGCTTAAGACAGCGATTGCTATAAATCCACTCAAAGTCCATAGAAGATCAGATCTGGTTAGTTTCCGAAACCTGAGTCGTGAGGTAATGGTACTATTATTTATTTTAAATCCTTCTTTTTTCAAGATTACTACCCCAAGGATAATTAAAGGAGTGAAAATGCCCAATCCGGCTACAATAAACCAAAACAGAATTGTTTCCTGTCCTGTAATCCGACTCAAATAAGGGATCAGGTATTTAGTTTGCAAAAGCATCAGAATTGATGCTGATATATAAATTATAAAAGACGGAAATAGCCCGAGTTTAGTGAGTCTGTTTTCGAAAGTCATACTATTATGTTTTAGGATTTAAAATACACTTTACACAAACATAAGGAATCTGTTGTGTATCCTGGCCAATAGGAAAACAATATTCCTTACCGATACATCGTTGAAAATGATTTTACTTCTTTTCGTATTGTCCATCATATTAAGTATTGATTAAAAAACCTGCATCCCTCTTTTAATTTGAGTTTACTAATCCTTAATCCTAAAAGTTTTGATTCAAATTAAAGAGTAATGAACATTACAGCCTGGTTCTTTGAATAGTCGGTTGAATTCTTGTTCCGGATGCAGGTCATAAGAATGTCAATATTATTTAATTATCAGATATTCATTTACAGGTCTGGCTACAGCAGGATTCATTGTCTCAACTGGATGACCAATTCCAATAATATTAAGTAGCTGGTAATTCGAGGGAACTTCCAGGACTTTATTAAATCCTTCCTCTGCTATTAAGGATCGCAAACCACCAATAACAGAAATACTGAATCCAAGTTCTTTTGCTGCTACGTTTAATTGTGAAATAGATTGACCGGCTAGTAGTGTATTGATCTTTAACTGATTCTCTTTATCCTGCAGATCCATTATGTTTTCGGTTTCAGTCAGATCATTGTAAATATATATTACTACCGGAGCATTAAATATTAAAGTCCATAAGCGTTTCATTGATTCAGGAGGGATATTCTGCGATTTATACTTTTCCTTACTTGATTCTGTCAGTTGATCGATCAGTCTGGATTTTGTATAAGGATCTTTCACTGCAATATACTTTATATACGGATTGTTCATCATATCAAATGGTAAAATGGGATTTACCGAATGCCTTATCATCATGGCTATTGTATCATCTGAGATGGTCCCTGGTTTCATAAGGAAGGCATTTTTTTGATCAAGTAATCCATTTAGAACAGGACTACTATTCTTTCTTGCTGTCTCAAGAGGGCCGCCACCCAATGGATATTGAAGCTTTTCTGCAACAGATGCTGAAAAGGTTTCAAAATATGGCCATTGCCCTGTTAGAAAGTACCCGTCGCTTACAAAAATTTCGTTAACAATTTTTGCCCCTGACTTACTCAGCTCGGATTTAAATTCATTCCCCTGGACTGTTACTGAGTGATTCTTAAGCAATTGTGATGCTGACAGAATATAAGGAGCATGACATATTGCTGCAACATATTTCCGTCCTTCTACACTTCCGTCAATGATTTCCTGTAATTTGTCCCTATATGTTTTTAAGAATTCGGCAACCCCTTCTCCTCCCGGAAAGTATATAAGATCATACTTACGATAATCTGCATCTTTAAATAAAAGATCTGGTTTCAGTGTTGTTGGTATTTCATCATGAACCTTTCCTGTTGCGGGATTATTCCTTTCGCCATGCTGCTCCATAAGAGTACCCGCAAGGTCGACTTTCGCACCCCATTTCTTCCAGTAATTAGTTATTTCGATAGCTTCTTCATAATTGTATCCTTCATAAACAATGGTGAGTACCCTGATTTTTGATAAATCATAATCCCTTTCAATCCCGGTGTTTTCTTTCCATTTTTGAGCACTTGAATTTCCTTTTGACAGAAGCAGAAGGATAAATACTGAAATAACCATTCTTAACATTGTCATCATAACTATTATTTTTAAAATTCAATTAATTTGAAATTATCGGAACAAAGGAATGATATTGAATCGTGCAAGCCTATTTGAATTATGATTCAGAATGACAGGATTATAAAAACGTCAGATTGATTAACAAAAAGTATAATTAATACAGGGTCTCTATCTGTACATTCATCCCGATGATAAAAAGAGTGAACATTAAGATTACATACAAGGATTAGACTTTCACCAATGGCAGCTATAAGAGAAACCGGTCCGCAAAGGTGACAAACAAATTATTTTGATATGTCAGGTGGCTGGGTTTTGCTTTTTGAATGAAAACCTTAACACTCTATTCTTACAGTGATCGATACAATTTCCACAAAGGATACATTCTGTATTATTACACTTTCCTCTCTTTGCATTTTCCATCACGTCAAGATTCATTGGGCAGATTTTGGTGCATTCCTTACATTCGTTGCATGCTTCGGAGTGACTGATAATCCTTAATCCGTTAAGATTTATTGAGTCTCTTATTTTAGTACCGATTATCATAAACGGAGCCTGCCAGCATATATATTTACAAGAGGCAAATTTTCCAAAAATTGTTGTTAAGGGTACTATCAGGACTATTGCACCAATGGTAAGAATAACCTTTCTTTCAAAGGTAATATCTGACATTCCATAAGTTAGGTCAATCTTATGAATTCCATTTGATATATATCCAAAAATAATTACTCCAATCCAGATGGAGAAAATGAAATACTTGATATAAAGTGCTCTTGAGTTTTTAGATTTTCGCTTAATAAATAATGCCAAAATCTCCTGAATTCCACACCCCGGACAAAACCAGGAACAGTATGCCCTTCCAAAAAATAAAGACAAAACAAACATAAGAACAAAAGCGATAAAACTTGCATTAATAATTGATTTGTTGGAGGCCATTACAATGATAACGGGAGAAAAAAACAAGTGAAAGATCAATAGAACATGAAACAGGATTGCCGTTGAAATTACGATTGGTTTACGGATTCTTTGGTACATATTGATTTAAAATGGATCTGTCAATAATTATTTACCAGAAAATTAATATGAATATATTTTTTCTATGTTCATTCCCAATAAATGTATAACCTTTAATGGTCAGGAAGCGTTATACTTCTTGGCGTTATTATCTTGAGTCAATTTTAAGTGAATCATATATTGCACGCCGGCTGAATCTGAAAGAAATCCAATAATCCTATTCTTAAAACTTAATCCAAGACCTTTTATTTTAAATGTATAATATGTGTTTAAAATCTTTATTCTACTGTCCCATAATTTAATAATAGATTTATCAATTAATCCCCATTTGAAATATGAACTACTATCAAGACCGGATTCTTTAATTACTTGATTTGCAATATGCATACCTTTGGGTGATGTAACATCAAAGAACAATTCGGCCTCAGGGAATATGTCAGCTATCCTTATAAGAAAATCCTTGATTACCGACTCCTCAAAGTAAACGAACACCCCGGTAGAAATAAACATAATTTTATTATCCCTTGGTATCTTGTTAAGCCAATCAGTATCAAGAAATGAATCTGCTATGAATTTCCTTTTATCAGATTCCTTAAGAAATTTCCTCCTTAATTCAATTACATCGGGAAGGTCTAGATCATACCAAATCACAGATTGATTGTTAATTCTTTCGTAGGTAGTATCCAATCCACATCCGATATTAATTATTGTACCATTGGGATTATCTTTAAGGAAGTTATTTATAATAATATCAAATCTTTTGGAACGTGCAATCCATGCAATTTGATTAATCTCTTTCAGGTTAGATGTCATTTGTGAAAAATCAAAATCGATGTTATTTATTATCTGAACCGCCACATTATCAGTCAGAATTGGTTTTTGTTTCTTAGTTTCAACTGCTCTTGCCCAAACTGGCATAAATAATGTCTTTTGAATTTGTCCTAATGCAATTTTTATTTTGTTTTCCATTTTTGTTCAGTTTAATGTCTCTTTAGCGTCTCTTGTAATTCAACAGTTAGAAAAATTTAAACTTTAAAGCTAACTACTTGAAGGTATTAACTTTTAGTGCAAATAAAAGTTATTTCCTTATTCGTGCCTATTTGAATTGTAAATAAGAATGACTGATTTATAAAAATGTCAGATTGAAAGATGAAAACAGATAATTTATACAGTAAATCTCTTTTGGCTCTGACCATAATGAAAAACAATATGGTAGAATCAATAATCAGTTTAAGGGTATCCCCCGGTATCCCTCCCCC
>JALONF010000102.1 GCA_025455085.1 Ignavibacteriaceae bacterium | reverse complement strand
AGTATTGCGGCTTTGGAAGCTAAAGTTAAACCTTCTCCTCCCATCATTTTGATGTAAGCATAAGAAATGAGAGTAATAAGAGCACTTCCCCAGGGAGCCGCTGAAACTGCTGTAATAGCTTTTTCACGATTTATGTTTACAACCGGATGCCCGGGTAAAAACGGAACAAGATGTTTTGCAACTGCAATTGGTCCGGCACCCGGTCCGCCGCCTCCGTGAGGAATGCAGAATGTTTTATGAAGATTAAGATGACAAACATCCGCACCTATTATTCCCGGGTTAGTAAGTCCAAGCTGTGCATTCAGGTTTGCGCCATCCATATAAACCTGACCACCGCAGTCGTGAATTATTTTACAAATCTCAGTTACACTTTCCTCAAATACACCGTGAGTGGAAGGGTAAGTAATCATAAGAGCAGAAAGATTTTGTTTGTGCTCTTCTGCTCTGGCCTTTAAATCGGCGACATCAATGTTTCCGCGAATGTCGCATTTAACAACGATTACCTTCATTCCTGCCATAACTGCACTCGCAGGATTTGTTCCGTGAGCAGATGATGGAATAAGCACAACATTCCTGTTGGATTGTCCTTTATCCTTCTGATACGCTCTGATCACCATCAAACCAGTGTATTCACCTTGTGCGCCTGAATTTGGCTGAAGTGAAACTGCTTCGAAACCTGTTATTTCGGCAAGATCTTTTTCTAATTCACTAAATATTTCGAGATAACCTTCAGCCTGATCTTTTGGTACGAATGGATGAATATGTGCAAACTCATCCCAGGTCAACGCTATCATTTCTGTGGTAGCATTAAGCTTCATTGTGCAGGAGCCGAGAGGTATCATTGAATGAGCTAGGGATAAATCCTTGTTTTCCAATCGTTTCATATATCGTAGCAACTCAGTTTCAGTTCTGTACATTTTGAAAACCGGATGAGTAAGATATTCTGTTGTTCTTGGCAGTAGTACATCAGAATTCTTATCAGTTTTAGCAGAGAGTTCTCTCAACAATTTATCATCAAATGATTTTCCAGCAACTGCTGCGAATATCTCAAATAATTTTCGGATATCTCTTTCTTCAACAGTCTCACCGAACGAAATTCCGACATGAGTATCATCTATGTATCTGAAGTTTACCTGTCTCTTCAACGCTTCAGCTCTGATTTTTTCAAGAGTCGCTTTATCAGTTTCAATCAGCAGGGTATCGAAATAATGTTTGTTTATTTGCTTAAAGCCTAAATGAGCTAATGCAAGATCGAGTATTCTGGCAAATTTGTTTATCCGTAACGCAATTGCTTTCAATCCTTCTGCACCGTGATAAACTGCATACATTCCAGCCATTACAGCAAGAAGCACCTGTGCAGTACAAATATTGCTTGTTGCTCTTTCACGTTTAATGTGCTGTTCTCTCGTCTGTAAAGCCATTCTCAATGCTCTGTTGCCATCAGCATCAACAGAAACTCCAATAATTCTTCCGGGAAGACTACGCTTGTATTCTTCCTTCGTTGCAAAGTAAGCAGCGTGCGGACCGCCAAGTCCCATCGGAATTCCAAAACGTTGTGAACTACCTACTACGCAGTCAGCACCAAATTCTCCCGGTGGTTTTAGCAATGTTAAACTTAACAAATCAGCAGCAACAACTTTGAAAATTTTCTTCTCACTCGCCTGCTGAAATAATGCTGTGTAATCTCTTACTTCTCCAAAACCTGCCGGATACTGAATTAATAATCCAAAAATATCATCAGTAAGCTGAGCATCTCTTGCTCGTCCAACTCTTATCTCAATACCAAGCGGATTTGATCTTGTCTTCAATACATCTAGTGTCTGCGGAAATACTTCTTCGGATACAAAGAATACATTTGCACTCTTTTTCTCTTTTGGACGAAGAGAATAAAACATACTCATTGCTTCAGCCGCGGCTGTTCCTTCATCAAGCAATGAAGCGTTTGCAATTTCCATTGCGGTCAAATCAGAAATCACAGTTTGAAAGTTTAATAAAGCTTCAAGTCTGCCCTGTGCAATTTCCGCTTGATAAGGTGTGTATTGTGTGTACCAACCAGGATTTTCAAGAACATTTCTCTGAATTACTGTTGGAAGGATTGAAGGATAATATCCCATTCCGATATAAGATTTATAAACTTTATTCTTTACGGCGATATTTTTTAAGTCTTCCAGAAAAATATGCTCATTAACAGGAGGAGTTAATGCTAAAGGTTCTTTTAATCTGATATTTGAAGGTACTGTTTGATTAATTAATTCATCCATTGAATTGGCACCACAGGCTTTTGCCATTTCGTTTAGTTCATCTTGAGTTGGACCGATATGCCTGCTAACAAATTTATCGGGGTGATCGAATTCTTTCATTGGTTGCTCTCTTTGAATAATATGTGTGTGTTAAGAACAGAAAATTTTTGTAGTTCAAATTTACAGAATAAAGTGAAAACATTTGAAGTAGAAATTAGGCTCTTAGACAAGAAATGAAGTGACTAAACTTTCTTCAACGCAACGTGTGCAGCATTTTGCTCGGCTTCTTTTTTGCTTTTTCCTTTCCCTTCCCCTAAAACTTTTTCACCAATTATCACTTCGGCAATAAAAGTTTTATCGTGGTGAGGACCTTCTTCGCTCACTATCTGATAAACCGGTATGGAAAGCTTGTTTGCCTGTGCATATTCGAGAAGCTGACTTTTGTAATTTTCATCAATAAGGTGCTCACCATTTTTTAAGGCAGGTTCAATAATATTCTTTTGAATAAAATTCTTGCAGGTTTCTATTCCACTGTCGAGATAAATTGCACCGATCAACGCTTCAAGTGCATCGGAGAGCATCGATTTTGAATTATGGGTAATGGATTTCGGGACACTACTGCTGATTATTAAAAGCTCACCAATGTTTAAGTTTTCAGCGACAAGGCTCAGTGCATTTCTGTTAACCAGCTTTGCCCTAACCTTTGTAAGAAAACCTTCTTCCTCGTTCGGGAATTTGCTAAAGAGGTATTCCCCGATAACAAGATTCAGAACGGAATCACCTAAAAATTCAAGTCGTTCATTTGAGAAGTTAAATTGTTCGTTTTCTTCGAGAAAGGAACGGTGAATCAATGCTTCCACATAAATATTTTTATCCAAGATGGAGGCGCCGATTATTTTTTCAAGTTTATTAAACGTTTCCTGTGGAAATGAGGTTTGAATTTCCTTTGAAGTGAAATCTTTTTTTTGCGGCTTAAAAAAATCAAACAGCCGCGAGAAACCAGATGCCAAATTTAGTTCTCGAACTTTTTAAACAAGAGAGAAGCGTTGTGCCCGCCAAATCCGAATGTGTTGCTGATAGCGTATTTAATTTCTTTTTTTGTCGGTTTGTGTGGACTATAATTTAAATCACATTCAGGATCAGGAATAGTCAAATTAATGGTAGGAGGAACAACGCTGTTCTCAATTGCTAAAATAGTAGCGATTGCTTCAATTCCTCCGGCAGCGCCAAGCAGATGTCCGGTCATTGATTTTGTTGAGTCAATAACCAGCTTATATGCGTGATCGCCAAATAAATTTTTTATTGCCTTTGTTTCATTCATATCGTTCAGCTCGGTGGAGGTACCATGAGCATTAATAAAATCTATTTCTTCCTTAACGATTCCAGCATCTCTGATAGCTTCTCTCATAGATCTAAAAGCACCTTCACCTTCAGGAGCCGGTGCTGTTATATGGTGTGCATCTCCTGTCAATCCAACACCAACGATTTCGCCGTGAATCTTTGCCCCTCTATTGACTGCGTGTTCATACTCTTCAAGAATCAGAGTACCGGCACCTTCACCCATAACAAAACCGTTTCTATCTTTATCGAAAGGCCGTGAGGCTTCTTTCATCCTATCATTCCAAGTAGATAAAGCCTTCATCGAATTGAATCCACCGATTGATATCTCAGTTATTGCAGCCTCAGAACCGCCGCACATCATTAAATCAACACTTCCTCTCTGGATAAGAAAGAAAGCATCAGCTATCGCGTGCGATGCAGTTGCGCAGGCGGAAGTAGTTGCGTAGTTAGGTCCTTTTAAACCAAACCTTATCGAGATCTGACCAGCGGCGATATCTGAAATCATCATAGGAACAAAAAATGGACTTATCTTGTGAGGATCAAGTCCATTAAAAAATGCAAAATGCTGTTCCTGAAGAGTTCTCATTCCACCGATACCACTGCCATAAATAACACCAAAACGATCCCTATCAATCGCTTCAAGATTAAGACCTGAATCCTGCATTGCCATCTCCGAAGTAGCGACAGCAAATTGGCAAAATCGATCCATTCTCCTTGCAGCTTTTTTATCAAAAAAATCTTCAGGTTTGAAGTTTTTTACTTCAGCTGCAAACTTTGTATCAAACTTTGCAGTATCGAAATGAGTAATAAGATCAACTCCATTTCTGCCTTCAATCAGTCCTTCCCAGTATTCCTTGACACCAATACCAATAGGAGTTACAGCGCCCATTCCGGTTATAACTACCCGTCTTCTTTTATGCATATAATTCTCCCGGGAAATGAAAAGAGTTCATCTGAATTTTTTAAAGAAATGTAAAACAGTAATTCTACTTTAAATCAGCTGAGTTTTTCTGTTAAATATTTAACTGCATCACCGACTGTACCTATTTTCTCAGCATCTTCGTCCGGGATTGATATCGAGAAAGCACTTTCGAAACCCATCACCAGTTCAACGATATCAAGGGAATCCGCGCCTAAATCATTGATGAATGAAGCTGTTGGTGTGATTTGAGATTCTTCAACACCAAGTTTATCCATAATTATTTCGTGTACTTTGGCTTCAACTTCCATTTTAACACTCCTATATTAGTTTGTGATTAGAGTTGGTTTTATCTAATAATTGTTAATTATTGTTCAAATTTAAGAAAAATAGGTTTTACATAACAAACGAGAAAATACACTTTAATTACATCGTCATTCCGCCATCAACGGCAATTACCTGCCCTGTAATATAGTCTGCTTCAGGACTGCAAAGGAAGCCAACTACTTTTGCAATGTCTTCAGGTTTCCCCATCCTGTTCATTGGAATCATATCAGTTAATTTCTTTCTCTGCTCATCAGATAATTTGCTGGTCATATCAGTTTCTATATAACCAGGTGCGACAGCATTTACGGTAATATTTCTCGAAGCGAGTTCACGCGCCATTGACTTTGTAAATCCTATTACGCCAGCTTTTGAGGCTGCATAATTTGCCTGCCCGGGATTGCCAATTATGCCGACTACAGATGCAATATTAACAATGCGTCCGTATCGCTGTTTAATCATATGCTTGATAACGGCTTTGGTATAATTAAATACGCTTTTAAGATTAGCGTTAATAACATCATCAAAATCTTTTTCAGTCATTCTGAGAAGAAGATTATCTCTCGTAATACCAGCGTTGTTTATAAGGATATCTACTCCACCTAATTTTTCAATTGCTTCCTGAACCGTTGCTTCAGCTTGCTCAAGAGAAGATGCATCAGCTTTGAATGCTAAAATTTTTGTTGCGGGATTATGGATTTCTGCCTGCAATTCTTCAGCACATTCATCGCAGCTATTATAAATAAATGCTACATCAGAAAACAAAACACCGCAGCAGCTCTTCGATGCCAGCTCTTTTACAATTGCTCTTCCTATTCCCCTAGTGCCGCCAGTTACGATAGCTCTTTTATTTGGTAACATCTTCATTAACTCCAATATTAATTTCGTTTAGATATTCTTCACGATAATTTTTGAGTTCCTCAAATCCTTCATCACCTAAAAAGTGTTTTAGTTCTTCTTCACAAGCTTCAAACATGGTCAGCTTTGTATTAGGATCTACATTGCAATATGGAAGCCTGTCAATATGCTCATCATCAATTGTTAATGTACCTTCAAATGTTGTAAGTGGGAAGAGAATACAATAAATGGGTTTATACTTCCATTTGTGTTCACCTTCCTGCATTGCAATCTTTTGGAGAGTGCATAATCCATTTTTATCCAGGAATGTACATTTGCCATTAATTACTTCAGTTCCTACAGCGATACCTGATTCAAAATCTACATCTTTTTCCGGTGGTTCAAACCATTTTCCTGTGTTTGTCGATTGGGTTTCATCCATATTCTTTATAATCTTGTCCTTAATAGAAATGATGGTTTCATATTCCTTGTAATCAATATAAACTCCATAATGACAACAATGACCAGGACAAGTGCAGATAAATTTATAAGTAAATATCTGCGGATCGATGAATAAACCGTTTATTTTTTTAGTGAATTTTTCAGTAGAATTATTTGAGTCATCACTCATTATAAATATTTCTCCACATCTTCAAATTTATCTATCCCGAATCTTTTAACATCAGGATTAATTCTTTTAACTAAACCCTGTAAAACATTACCCGGACCGATCTCATAAAATTCTTCTATTCCATCAGCAATCATATTTCTGATTGTCTCTTCCCAACGGACTGGAGCGGTTACCTGCTCAAATAACATTGATTTAATTTCAGGAATAGTGTCAACTGGTTTTGCTGTCACATTTGTGTAGACAGGAAATTTTGATTTATAAAAATTCGTACTGTCTAATGCTGACTTCAATTTATCTTTTGCTGATAACATCAAAGGCGAATGAAAGGCAGCACTAACCACAAGCTCCTTTATCATTTTGGCTCCAGCAGCTTTACAAAGCTCCATCGCTTTATGTACGCCTGCAACGGAACCTGAAATAACAATCTGACCGGGTGAATTAAAATTAGCACACTGTACAACTCCGGAAGTTGAAGCTTCGGCACAGAGACTTTCAACTTTATCAGGTTCTAATCCAATTATTGCAGCCATCGTTCCTTTGTTTTGATCACCGGCTTCCTGCATTGCAATGCCACGGGCTCTGACAAGTTTTATAGCTTCGTGAAACTGAATTGCTCCTGATGCAACATACGCAGAATATTCGCCAAGTGAATGACCTGCTGCAGCATTTGCATCAATTGTCCTAATAATGCTTGC
>JALONF010000101.1 GCA_025455085.1 Ignavibacteriaceae bacterium | reverse complement strand
AGAAATGCCAATTAAATTTTTCAAAATAGCCTCCATAAAATTTATGAATGTTTAAGAATTGAATTAAGTGCGTTCTAAGATAGATAAGAATAAATAATAAACAAATAGCAAATAATTATTACTATGAATGAGTTGTCGAACCAGGGGGAGAGTTGCGTGGATTCACTTTTGTTCAGCCGACTCTTAAGCAATAACTAGCCGGAGTGTATTTTCTGGTAATCTTCCCTTAATCTTTCAAGTATCTCCTGATGCATTGCTTCTTCTCCCGATAATTCCTTTAACCCTTCCTTTGCTTTCTCTCTTAATAAACCCCGATCTATTTCCCCATTTTCTAACCTGGTCAATTTAGCAAGAAAGGTCATTTCGTCTGGTTTGGCCATTGGGCCTATCTTCTCGGAGATATAATTTCTTAATTCTTCCTTTAACAAAGGTGTGCCTTCCACATTACTGAGAGTAACAAAAGCAACAATTGCATTTTCAATAATTTCATCCGATCTTTTTACAACCGCGGCTTCCTTTACCGAGGGATGTGTTAATAAAATTTTTTCAATTTCAGATCCGCCAACCCTGTTGCCTGCTGTTTTTATAACATCATCAACCCTGCCTATTATTTTTATAAAGCCGCATTTTTCTCTTACTGCTGCATCCCCAGTAAAATAATTTCCTTCGAACTGTTTCCAGCAGCTAAGTTTTGTTTCTTTCTTCTCCTCTTTAGATGCTGTGAACATTGATGGCCAGCTGTCTTTTATAATTAAATAACCACCCTCGCCTTCTTTTACTGAATTGCCATCGATATCAACGATATCAATTTCAACTCCGGGGAAAGGACACCCGGTGTAACCCGGCTTAAATTCAGAAGCTCCGGGTAATGGAGAAATTATTGCGGAGCCAGTTTCTGTTTGCAGCCAGGTATCAACAATCGGGCATTTTCCCTTTCCAACATTTTCATAAAGCCAAAGCCAGGTATCTTTTTTAATCGTTTCTCCCTTTATACCAAGAAGCCTCAGACTTGAAATGTCATGTTTGAACACCCATTCATTGCCAAGCTTCAATAATGCTCGGATAGTTGTTGGATTAATGTAGAGAATATTAATTCTATACTTTGAAATCAATTGCCAGTACCTGTCGGGATCGGGATAGATTGGAACTCCCTCATAGAGAAATGTAGTCACTCCATTCAGCAGGGGACCATATATACTGTAGCTGTGTCCAGATATCCAGCTAATATCAGAAACAGACCAGATGATGTCATTTCCTTTTAAATCAAAAATCCATTTTGCAGTAAGATAAGACTGGACCATATAACCACCCGTCAGATGAAGTATGTTTACCAGATCTCCCTTTGGACCATTTGTGAACATACTGAAAAGAGGATGCTGAGATGGAAGTGGAACAGCTTCACATTCATCCGAAACTTTATCAATTTCATTTTGCCAGATAATCTCTTTTTCGGAAACCGCTTTTGTTTCCCCATTTATTCTTTTAAATACAATTACTTTTTCAACAGATGTTGAATTTTGTAATGCATTATCAACTTTATTTTTAAGATTTACCTGGTTTTCTTTTTTAAGAACATAATCCTGTGTGATTAAATATTTACAGGAAAGATTATTTATTCTTTCAGAAAGCGCATGACTGCTGAGATCACTACTAACAACCGAATGTACTGCGCCAATTCTATTGCAGGCAAGCATTGCCATAACAGCTTCAGGGATTACGCCCATATAAATAATAACATAGTCCCCCTTTTGAACTCCGAACTTCGTTAAGACATTTGCGAACTTACAAACCTGTGTGAACAGAAGCTGATAGGTTAATATTTTACTCTCGCCGGATTCGCTTTCCCAGATGATTGCGGCCTTGTTTCTTTTATCCGTTGGCAGATGCCTGTCGAGACAGTTATAGCTCAGGTTGGTTTTGCCACCAGAAAACCATTTTGAGTTGAAAGCTTTTCCCTGTTTCACTTCTTTCCACAAATTGAACCAGTAAAGTTCTCTTGCCTCACCGCTCCAGAATCTTTCCTTATCAGCAATGGAAAACTCATATACGTTCTTATATTGATTTAAAGATGCAAAGTGAGCGTCTTCCCTAAATTCATCAGTTGCTCTGAAGATTTCTGCTTCAGATTGATTGTTTAGAGAATTTTCCCCTTTGTTTATTTCGGTACGGACTGACATAATCCTGTTAAATTGGATTTAATTTATTGCGACGAAAAATTAGATATAGTATTGAGTAAAAGCAATTGAGCAAAAATCAAACCTGAAAAAATTATTAAATTGTAATTGAAATAGAATTTTTTTGCTCATAATTGAATTAAGATTAAAAGGAGCTTGGGAACTATGGAAGAATTTCTAAACCAAACTTTCTGGGGTAACAACATTCAGGCTTATATAATTGCGGCCGGAATTTTAATCATCGGAGTAATCCTGGTTAAGATTTTGCAAAAGATAGTTTTATTCCGACTTAAAAAATGGGCAGAGAAAACAGAAACAACTATTGATGATCTGCTCATTAAAACAATTGAAAAATCATTAATTCCGCTCCTCTATTATGGAATTTTTTATTCTGCGATAACCAGTCTTACACTTCATAACAGAGTTTCCAGAATTATTGAAGTTGCATCACTTTTTATAGTTACATTTTTCATTGTTCGCTTTATAAGCTCAACTATAATGTTCAGCATTACCTACTTTATCAAAAAGCAGGAGCGCGGCGAAGAAAAAGCAAGGCAGCTTCGTGGAATGACAGTGCTGATAAATATTTTTGTCTGGGTAATCGGACTCGTGTTCCTTATGGATAATCTTGGATTTGATATTTCTGCCGTGATTGCAGGACTCGGAATCGGTGGAATAGCAATTGCTCTCGCCGCACAAACAATACTTGGAGATCTTTTCAGTTATTTTGTCATTTTTTTTGATCGTCCTTTTGAGGTTGGTGATTTTATAACTGTGCAGGACAAAGTTGGCACCGTTGAATACACAGGAATAAAAACAACGAGAGTTCGCGCACTTACAGGTGAGCAATTAGTATTTTCAAATACAGACTTGACCAATTCAAGAATTCATAATTTCAAAAAGATGCAGGAAAGAAGAGTAGTATTTAAACTCGGAGTGGTCTACCAAACAACAGCTGCCCAGCTTGAAGAGATACCGAAACTTGTACGAGGAATAATTGAATCACACAACGATGTTCGTTTTGACCGCGGACATTTTGCAACTTTCAGCGACTTCAGCCTGAACTTTGAATTTGTGTACTTTGTAATCAGTTCAGAGTACCTAATATATATGGATACGCAGCAATCTATTAATCTTCAGATATACAAAGAGTTTGAAAAAAGAGGAATTGAGTTTGCTTATCCGACACAAACTTTATATTTGAATAAAGAAGAGAAATCCTAAACCAAATATATTTTTCAAGTTTGTTGGCTTAGCCAAAAACTGTTGTCCAAAGGACTCCTATGGAGAAACAGTTACTAAAACATTTTTGATTTTTTTTAGCCCACAACTTTGGCATAGCCATCCCTTTGGGAAAGTCGTGGGTTAATGAAAAGGAGAAACGGAATAAACCGTTTTAATGGTTTACCAGCCAATCACCATCAAAAGTTTATTTCTTCATAAATGGATTGGATGGAATGATTCGTTTTAACAATGACTCCCATCCGAGTTCTTTCCTTATTATTGGTTCAAGAAAGTCCGCCAGCTTTTTATGCCCGAACCTGTTCGGATGCTTTTCACAGCCGAAATCTCTTTTTTCATTGAACCTAACATTCATTTTAACAAAATGAATTTTCTTGTCGCCCTTCTTGTATTTTAATTCGTTCACTATGCTGCTGATATAATCGCAGTGTGGATCTCTTCTCATCGGACTGCATAAAGTAAAAATGTGTGTGTTCGGATAATTTTTTCTGATATCATTTATCAGTTTCAGATAAGCTGATCTGAACATTTCTCTTTTGGGATGAGGCTTCTGCCAATAATCATTTCTGCCAAGACGAACAATAACTGCATCGGGCTGCCACTGATTAAAATCCCATAGAAGTGAATCATTCATCAAAGTTCTTTCATAATAATGAGGAAGTGGATATTCGGAAGTGCGCAGCGAGTCTCCGTAATTTTTTACAGCGCCCGAACCTGAAATTGCAACAATGGAATAATCAGCATTTAACTTTCTTGCAAGCTGAGGACCAAAGGACAGATAACTGTTTTCTGTTTCGCGGCTGAACGCACAATCAGGCGTGGTTCCATCGGATCCAAATCCGGTGAAATACGAATCGCCGACAAATTCAATTCTTCTTTTCTTAACAATCTCAATTGGTTTTATAAGATCCTTTCCTCCATCGAGTATAAATCCCTCAAATGTCGCAACACCGAAAAGTGCTTCGGTCCGTTTTGTAATTAAGAGTGTATGAACTTTATTGGGAAGTCCGTTTGCAAGTACATAAATCGTATCGGAAGTTGTTCTGATTATCTTGTGAAGCTTGCCATCAATAATGATATTATAGTCGTTTTTACCGTCTTTCAATTTAATTGAGCAGGAAGTTCCTTCGAACTTTGTTCTTATCTGCACACCGGGCCAGTCAAATCTAACACTCTTTGGATTTGAAAAATCAAACCTGCCGATGTATTTAATGTTTGGATCGTCGGGATCTATATGGGATGAACCCTCAAAAAATTCGCAGGAAGTAATCAATTGAAAACCCAGTAAGATGATGAGATAAAAAAATATTCTATTCATTGATTTGAAAGATAGTAAAGCAGGAAATGTTTACCAGCAGAAAATTTTATATTTTTAACCGATTGATAAATCAAACAATTAAGAAACTACAATGAAAATAAATTCAGACATTCCCAAGAATATTTTAGATGTTCCTGTAAACCTGATAAAACACTTAACTCCCAAAATCAGCAGAAAAACTTCTTCCAAGATTGGTCTGCCTCCCGGATCAATTATTCATGTCGGCGAACAAAAAATTGAAAAGGTAAAAATCACATTGATCGAATATGATGAAAAAAAATTTGAAAGTTGTGAAATTCATTCCGTCCAAGAAATAGATCCGTACACCGACACTCCACAGGTAACCTGGGTAAACGTTTGCGGACTTCATGACACCGAATTAATTAAACAAATCGGTGAAAAGTTCAGCATTCATCCGCTCGTGCTCGAAGATATTCTCAATACGGAAACAAGACCGAAAATTGAAGTGACAGATAAATACGTTTTCATTGCAATGAAAATGCTGTCATACAATACAACCACAAACGAAATCGAAACCGAACAAGTGAGCTTCATTCTCGGCGATACATTTGTTTTCAGCTTCCTTGAAAAATCCGATAGCATTTTTAATCCGATTAAAGACCGGATAACCAATAATTATGGACGAGTAAGAAAGCAACCGTCAGACTATTTGTTTTATGCTTTGATGGATGTTGTTGTTGACCAGTATTTTCTTTTACTTGAGCAGATCGAGCATAATATTGAAACGCTCGATGACGAAGTAATAACCAGCGCCGACAGATCGCAGATTGAAAAAATTTACAATCTCAAAAACAAATTGCTGCTTACACGCAGATCACTCTGGCCGCTGAGAGAAATCTTTTCGAGACTAATAAGAGAAGAGACGCCTTTGATAAATAAAAAAATTATGCCTTACCTTAGAGACCTTCTCGATCATACAATTCAGGTTACCGAAACAATCGAGCTTCAGCGGGAAATTACAACCGGCATTATGGAGACACATCTTTCGATGATGAGCTTTAAGATGAATGAAGTGATGAAAGTGCTCACGGTAATTGCAACTATTTTTATTCCGCTCACTTTTATTGTTGGTATTTACGGAATGAACTTCCCGAATATGCCCGAGATGAAATGGCCGTGGGCGTACTTTGCATTGTGGGGAGTAATGATCGGGTTAAGTGTGCTTATGCTTTATTTCTTTAAGAAAAAGAAATGGTTTTGAGAATTTGTTTATCCAAATGTTATTCCGGAGATACGCCGAAGGCAAATCATCCGGAATCTGACAACAAAAAACTCGCTTCATAAATAAAATATTCATCAAGATTTAATGGACACCTCAACCATAAGTAATAAACAAAAAGTTCGTAATGTTTTATTTGTTCTTCTCGGAGTACTGATTCTTTTATTAAAACAGAGTTACAGCGGACCCGGTCAGGAAATAGTACAAAGCTACTCCGGAAATTTCTCAATCTCGTTTGCCGTGTACTTTTTAATCAGCATTTCCTCTTATAAATGGAAACAGAATAAACATATTACGGCTATCATCTCTTTGACAATTGTGGAATTATTTGAGATTACAAATGGCTTTGGTATAATGACAAACATATACGATACAATTGATTTATTTGCTAATCTGATAGGTGTTATTTTAGCTTTAACCGTGGATCAACTATTAACTAAAAATAATTCAAAGGAGGCAAAATAAATTTATGAGGAGCACCAACAGCAATAAAAAGAATTTGTCACTAAAGCAGGGAGAAGAACTTTTCAAAATACTAAAAGCACGTTTTGATAAAAATATGCACCGGCACAAAGGTATTGAATGGAATAAAGTTGAAACGAAAATGAAAAAGAATAACGATAAGCTCTGGTCTTTGAATGAAATGGAAAGAACAGGCGGAGAACCTGATGTTGTTGGTTATGACAAGAAAACAAGTGAATATATTTTTTATGATTGCTCATCGGAAAGTCCGGACGGACGAAGAAGCCTTTGCTACGATGTAGAAGCTCTCGCATCAAGAAAAGAAAATAAACCAAAAGTTTGTCACTTTACCAGATAAAGAAAAACTTATTACGAAAATCGAAAACGATATAGCCTTGTTCTACAAAGGTCAAAAAGTGACACATGAGATTATCAATATTTTTCAACCCTTTAAGCAGTCAGAATCATACGACTCTTTTTTCAAACTTATGCTAAAAGTGGTTAATGAAATTAGTGAGAAAGAGAAGAAGAATATAGAAGAATTAAATAAA
>JALONF010000100.1 GCA_025455085.1 Ignavibacteriaceae bacterium | reverse complement strand
TCTTTAACATCACTCTCAATGGAAAAGATGCCTGTTACAACAGAATTTTCTCCATTTGGAAATGGTGAATATTTCGGATTCAGTGATATAGCCCTATCAGTTTCTTATGCAAGAAAAATGACGGAACAATTCAGCTTTGGTGGAACCGTAAAGTATATTGAAGAAACACTAGATAAATTGAAAATGCGTGGAGTTATGATTGATATCGGAACTTATTATCGCACAGGGCTCGGCTCCACAAGATTTGCAGTAGCTGTATCCAACTTCGGAGCAGAATTAGCTCCGGATGGCGAGGTTGTTTTGGTTGGAAACAGAAAAAAATCTGAATGGCAATCATTCGCACCTCCGACTATGTTCCGAATAGGATTTGCTCTTGAACCTTATCAAGATGAGCAGCATTCAATAACAACTTCAATCCAGTTAAACCATCCAAATGATAATAGTGAAAATGTTTCAATTGGATTGGAGTATTCCTGGAATCAAATGTTGTTCCTGCGAGGTGGCTATAAAATTAATGTTGATGAGCAAAATTATTCATTCGGTGCAGGAGTTAATGTCCCTATTAGTATAGCACAATTCACATTTGATTATGCATTTGCGAATTTTGAGCAGCTAGGTTCTGCACATCGATTCTCCATTATTTTAGGATTATAATGTTATTCAATTACAAGACATATCTTTTAATTTTATTGATAGTTACAGGCTTTTTCTTTAGTTGTGCAGATAAGCTTGACTTGACTGAATTAGAATTAGATGATGGTGGTGGTAATGTTACAGGTGATACAGTTTATATTCAGATAAATCCTGTTTGGGAAGGCTTCAACAGACCAGAGGATGTTATGATTGGCAGAGAGCCTTTTATCTATGTTGCAGATACTGATAATAACAGAATCGTTTTACTTAATCTCGATGGTCAAATACTTGGAACTAGAGCTATACAACGACCTGTAGCATTAGCTCAAGACTATCGTCTAAATCTTTTGGTGTGTGCACAGTTTGATACTGTTATAGGTGGACAGACACAAACTTACAGTGCAGTCTACAAAATTGACTTGGTCTCAGTTAACCATCAGATTGAACTTGCTCCGGTTAAAAGAATATTGCCAAGACCTCAGGATTTTGCCCAGCCATTAAGAGAATATACAGGCGCCTGTGTGTTTTATGATAATTCATATTTAATCTCCAGAAAGGGTCCCAATAATTCAAATCAAATTGACCCCGATAATGCGGTGCTTATATTTGTTCAGAAAAAGCTATCTAATGGAACTTATAAAGATTCGTTGGTTGGAAGAGTTCCATTACTAGATCCAACTGGTTCCGGAATTATGTCTGCAAACCAGGTTAGCTCATTAACCTCGTACAACTCAAGAAACTTCAATATCAATTTAACATTAGTTGGGGATAATAGTTTTAGGTTTCAACCACTTGAGTATATCAGTTCTCCAGATTTTACGGGTTATAGAATCGCATTACAACCATTATCCAGAGATTTAATGATGCCAGGTATATTTTCACAACCTGAAGGCAGTGCACTTGATAATTCAGGGAACATATTTATTGCTGATGCAGGTAAAGACAGTATTTATAAATTCAACTCATTCGGTGATAAGCTGCAAATTTTCGGTGGTTCTGAGATTTTTAACCAGCCTTATGGTGTGGCTTTCTATGACAAAACACTTTATGTTGCAGATACTGGTAACAATAGAATTTTAAGATTTATTTTATCAACGGAGTTACAATGAAATACCTCAATTTTGGTTTTTTGATTTTACTATTCGTTACTACAATTACAACAGCCCAGACTGTTGTAATGATTGATTCATTGAGGTATAACGATTCTAATGGTGTACCAATTGGAATGGGGAGTTTGTTTACGACTACTGGAATTGTTTTAGCTTCCAATCAATTTGGAAATTCAGGGCCGGGAGCTATCCGTGATTTCAGTGCAGGTGTTTCTGTATATGGATCTGCATTTGCAAACCAGGTAAACATAGGTGATTCAGTTACCATTACTGGTCAGTTGACTCACTTCAGAGGATTAACACAGATTGATTTTAATCTTGGAGGTGCATCTCTCATTAACCATTCTTCAGGTCACAGATTTGATACTACAGTTGTAACTCTGAATCAAATTAAAAATCAGCAATGGAATGGTTATGAAGCTTTTGAAAGTATGTTAATTAGAATTAATAATGTAACAATTCAGGGAACAGGGAATTTTGCAAGTGGTACTAACTATAATATTTCTGATCCTACTGATAACCTTACTGAAGGTTTAAGAATTGATAACGATGTTTCGTCTATTATCGGGACATCAATTCCTTCCGGTCCTATTGATATAATCGGTGTGCTTGGTCAGTATAAATTTGCAGCACCATTTAATAGTGGTTATCAGATTCTGCCGCGGTTTATCCAGGATTTTGTTTTTGATGGATCGCCGCAAATACTCAGCCCTGTGATTGCCAGTGATATAACTACTTCTTCATTTACAGTTTACTTTCAAACTGCGAGAAATGGAAATAGCCAGGTTAAATATGGATTAACACCTGCACTCGAATTGGATTCTGTTGTGGTTGCAACAGATACTACTTATCATATCGTTCCAATTACCGGTTTAAGCGAAGCAACGTTGTACTATTATAAAGCCTACTCAACAAATCAAAATGGAACAAGCTCAAGCTCACTTCATACTGTCACAACTGCTTCATCTGATCCTACATTGGGAAAAATAAATGTATATTTCAATTTTCCTGTCGATACCACTGTATCCATTCCTGGAAATTCTGCACATGGTAATATCAATTTTGTGCAAAAACTTATGGAACGGATAAACACTGCTAATTATTCAATTGACCTAGCACTTTATAGTTTCTTCGGTATGCAGGATGTGGCTGATGCCATTATACTTGCGAAAAACAGGGGAGTGAAGGTTAGAGTAGTTTATGATAACCGAACAACACAGAATAGTATGCAAGCTTTAATCAATGCAGGAATTCCTGTGCTAAAGAGAACCAGTGGCTTAGATGGTATTATGCATAATAAGTTCTTCATTTTTGATGCTCGTGATACCGTTTCGACAAATGATTGGCTATGGACAGGTTCATTCAATGTAACTTCCACTGAAGTTGGCTGGAAAAATAACGTTATAGAAATTAATGATCCTACCATAACACAAGCATACAAAATTGAGTTTGAAGAAATGTGGGGCGGAAGTGGTGATACACCAAATCCTGCTAATGCAAAATTTGGAGTTCAGAAAATTGATAATACTCCGCATTCATTTAATGTTGGTGGTAGAGAAGTTCAAGTGTACTTCAGTCCTTCGGATGGTACGACACAGAAAATCATCAACAATGTAATAAGTTCTCATTTTTCCATTTACTTTGCTACATATGCTTTTACTCGTGCAGATATCAGAACCGCTATGTCTGATAGGTTTTATAACTATGGTGTCACTGACCAGCGGGGAATAATTGATCAGATCAACACAACCGGAAGTCAGTTTCTGGAATTACAGGCGTTTGCTGAAGTCTTTCCAAATATAGCACCAACGCTTCATCATAAATATGCTATCTTCGATGCATCTTATCCAGAAAGTAATCCTACAACTCTAACAGGATCACATAACTGGTCAAGTTCAGCCGAGAATGATAATGATGAAAATACAGTTATCATAAAAGATGTGTATATCGCCAATCAGTTTATGCAGGAGTTTAAAAAGCGTTATAACGAAGCCGGGGGTACAGGCACATTCATCATCCCTGTTGTTAATGTTGAAGATTATGGAATTACAGAATTCAATTATCAGCTCTATCAGAATTATCCGAATCCTTTCAATCCTTTAACAACCATTCGATTTGAAGTACCAGTTTCTCAGCACGTTGAACTTTCAATATTTGATATGCTCGGCAGGGAAGTGAAGGTTCTTTATAATGATCTTGCGCCTGCAGGAATTATGGCTATCGACTTTAATGCTGAAGGTCTTGCCAGCGGAGTTTATTTCTATCGCCTTAAAACTCAGGATTTTGTCACGTCAAAGAAGTTTTTATTACTAAAGTAAAAGTCCTTTTTTTTCTGAATTTGTATCACGAGGTTATCTGCGATTATTCGTTTGATAGCCTCCTTTTATGTACTAATTTCCTATAATTTTTACCTCTTAAATATTTGTATAAGTTGGCTCTCGACTTTAATTTTACACTTCAATTTTCTTAAAACTATTCAGGATAAATAATGTCGGAAATAAATGGTAAAATCATACAGGTTATTGGACCTGTTGTTGATATTGAATTTGAAGAAGGTCATCTACCGGATATTTATAATGCAATTAGAATTCCTCGTGTTACTACCGAAGGCGTAAAAAATGATTTAATTGCTGAAGTTCAGCAGCATCTTGGTGAGGATAGAGTACGAGCCGTTGCGATGGATTCTACTGATGGTTTAGTAAGAGGTATGGAAGCTTATGATACAAATGAACCTATTTCAATTCCAGTTGGTCCTGAAACATTAGGAAGATTGATAAACGTTATAGGCAACCCGATTGATGGTTTAGGCGAAATCAAAACTAAGCTGAAATATCCAATTCACAGACCAGCTCCTTCTTTCAAAAATCTTTCCACTAATTCGGAAATGTTTGAAACAGGTATTAAAGTCATTGACTTGATTGAACCCTACACTAAAGGTGGTAAGACCGGATTATTCGGCGGTGCAGGCGTCGGCAAAACAGTTATCATTCAGGAATTGATTCATAACATAGCCTCACAGCACGGTGGTTATTCTGTCTTTTCCGGAGTCGGTGAAAGAACACGTGAAGGAAATGATCTCTGGTTAGAAATGAAAGAGTCAGGTGTATTAGAAAAAACAGCACTCGTTTTTGGTCAAATGAATGAACCTCCGGGTGCAAGATTAAGAGTTGGTCTGACAGGTTTAACTGTTGCAGAATATTTCCGTGATGAAGAGGGAAGAGACGTTCTTTTATTCATTGATAACATATTCAGATTTACACAAGCAGGTTCGGAAGTAAGTGCGCTTCTCGGAAGAATGCCTTCAGCGGTTGGTTACCAGCCAAACCTTGCAACAGAAATGGGCGCTCTTCAGGAAAGAATCACTTCAACTGATAAAGGTTCGATCACTTCAGTGCAGGCGATTTACGTTCCTGCAGATGACTTAACTGATCCTGCTCCTGCAGCAGCATTCTCCCACCTTGATGCAACGACTGTATTAAGTCGACAGATTTCAGAACTTGGTATTTATCCTGCAGTCGATCCTCTCGATTCAACTTCAAGAATACTTGAGCCGGGAATTCTTGGTCAGGAACATTACGATGTTGCAAAACGCTGTAAAGAAATTCTCCAGCACTATAAAGATCTTCAGGATATTATTAACATTCTCGGTATGGATGAACTATCTGATGAAGATAAAACTATTGTAAGACGTGCAAGACGTATTCAAAGATTCTTAAGTCAGCCTTTCTTCGTTGCTGAGCAGTTCACCGGATTTGCCGGTAAATATGTTAAGCTTGAAGATACGATTCGTGGGTTTAAAGGTATCATTGATGGTAAATATGATGATCTACCTGAAGGTGCATTTCTTTATGTTGGAACTATTGAAGAAGCGGTTGAAAAAGCTAATAAGATGAAATAGATGTCAGAACTTAAGCTAGAAATAATAACTCCTGAAAAGCCAATCTTCAAAGATCAGATTGAAGCAGTAACAATTCCAGGAACACTTGGCAGCTTTCAGATACTCAAAGATCATGCACCGATAATAAGTTCATTTGAAATTGGAGTAATAAAAGTAAAGAAAGCTTCTGCAGAAACATTTTACACTACTTCCGGCGGAACGGTTGAAGTGAGCCAAAATAATGTTTTAGTGCTTGCGGATTCAATTGAAAAAGTTGATGACATTGATGAGGATAGAGCTGAGAAAGCAAAACAAAGAGCTGAAGAAAGATTGAGAAAAAAGCATGAAGAAGATATTGATGAGGCACGTGCAAAAGCCGCTCTCAACCGGGCGTTAAACAGATTGAATGCAGTGAAAAAGTATAGTTGAATAATCCTGACGAAGGTCAGGATCTTTGGACTAATAGCAGAAAACTCTAATTTTAATTCAGGTAACCATCCCCAAGTATAATTTCTCTCGTTACTCTATTCTCCTCCAATTTTTCTTCTAGTCTTTCAAAGTGTTCGAGCAAATAACTCATTCTTTTGTTTTCACTTTGAATTGTAAGGAGTTCCTGCTGCTGAAGAATGGACAATCCAGCTTTCTCAGCAATCTTAAAAGATTTAAGTTTCGCTTTCTCAAGGTTATCCCAAAATCCCTGGCCAACATTGAAATTAACAAGCTTCAGCATCTCCTGAACACGCTGCCTGAGAGCAAAAAATAAATTATAATTCAAATCCGATTCACTCTCATTATCATCGATTTTGCTTGCATCACATAAATAGTATCCGTCAGCGTGCATATCAAGATTCATTCTTTTAAAACGCCATCTTCCAACAATAACAATATCCAGCTCACCTGATTCATAGATTTTAGTTACGTCAACGACTTCAACATAAACTCCAACTTCTGAAATAGTATCCCCAATTCTAGAGACTATTCCGAATCCTGAATTATTGGCAAGACATTTATTAATTAAAATCTTGTACCTCTCTTCAAAGATATGAAGAGGGTATTTTGAATTAGGAAATACTACTAATGCGAGAGGAAATATTGGTAATTGCAATTTTGTTCACCCTGTTTTAAATAAGGAAGCAACCATTACGATTGCTTCCGCTGAAATAATATTAATTTACTTTGCTTCGATGAATTTTTTAGCTGCTTCATCCCAGTTAACAACATTCCACCAGTTTTCAATATACTCTGGTCTTCTGTTTTGATATGAGAATCGGTGTGCCTTTCAGATCTGACACATCCATCAATGGGTTATCCTGATTTGGCGTTGAGCCAATTACCAGTTTTCCATTTTGCTTGACAAGCCACGCCCAACCTGAACCAAATCTGGTTGCGCCAGCATTGCTGAACTGAGTTTTGAATTCACCAAATGATCCAAAAGCAGATTTAATTGCATCTGCAAGTGCGCCTGTAGGTTCACCTCCACCGCCTTTCTTCATTAGTGTCCAGAACATAGCATGGTTCCAGTGTCCGCCTCCGTTATTTCTAACCGCAACCGGATACTTTGAAATATTAGTCATTAAATCTTCAAGAGATTTACCTTCCATCT
>JALONF010000099.1 GCA_025455085.1 Ignavibacteriaceae bacterium | reverse complement strand
TCAACGCCAAGATTAAGATGGAATTTCAAAGTCTGTTCGAATAAATCTTCATAGTTTAAAGAAAAAACACTAATTACTTTTTCGACATTATTTCTAATATTATGAAAGTCAAATAATACAGAGTAAAGATTTGGTTTGTAGTTTGGATCGTCTATCTTCTCAATGACCTCTTTGGACAAGCTAATGATAGCATCATGGTAATAGTTCTTTATATTTTGCGCTGACTCATGGTGGTAATTAGTTTCTAAAATTGAAATAAGATGTTCAATATCCACCGTTGGGTCCATTAATTCATTCCAAATGTCAATAGGAATGTTTTTTACCTTAGCATCCTTTTCTTTTTCATGAATTTTTTGTCTAATATCAGCAGTTAAGAATTGCTTGGTAGGATCAATTGCATTAATAACAGCATGCGATGCACCGGAGCCAAATAAATAGACTACATTTTTCACACTTTTATGTAACTATTTTTATGTTCATGAATAAGTAATTAAGAAAGGCAAAAGAAAAACAATTTTACTTTAAAGTATCAAATTACAGGTTCATAATCCAGTCACAAATCGCGGTTAATTGTTCGTCATTTGATAAGTTTGCACAGTTATCTAAGGTTCCTTTCCTCAATTGCTTGAAAATCTCGTTTGCCATTGAATTTTCTATGGCTGCCCCTATGAAGAATGTCTTAGGGTCTAATTTTTTCTTTTTAAATCCAGACCTGATACGATTTAATGCTGAGTTTGCTGTTTTCCAATGTTCATCAGCACCAGCTGGATCAATTCCTCCTTTAAGCTCCCCTAATGAGATATATTTTTCAGGTTGGTAAATAATCGATTTTTCCCCATTTGTAAGTTCTTCTATCTTTCCGTTCAAAATTGATAAATCAACGTTTTTCTTTACTAATGGCGCATTTATATTTAAAATCATTAATCTATTTGTTTTTCCATTAGTCCAAAAGAATGCTTTAATTCGTTTCTCAATGCCTGTGTCATCTGTAGGTTTTTCCAACCATAAGTTTGAATCTGAATCTTTCCATTTAAAAGAAATACCGGCTAAATGGAAAATAGAAATCATAGATCTTAAAAATTTTCTTTCTCCAAGAGAACCAGCTAAGTTTCGGGCCCTACCACCTAAAGCATCACCTTTTATTAATAAATATCTATAGACTAATTCATCAATAAAATTTTCACCAGATGGTTCAAGAAATTCTTTAATTAAACCTTTGATTGCTATTATTTTGTCATCTTCCGTTAGATGGTTCAATGATTTATCAGAAAGTCCAGATGCTGTAAGTAAACCTACTCTTAAATCTTTGACTTTCAATAGATCTTCCGGTTTCCTTATAGTGCTTGCGAGAGCTTTTAATGCTTTAGCTTCTTCGATGTAAGGAACAGCTAGATAGTTTTTTTCAAGAGCCATTGAAATGAAACCCGCTCTTGTTTGTTCTCGTGATGTTACTAAATCACTTGCTCTTTTAATTAACATTGTGTTAGTTATCTTTTCTGCCATAAATAGACACATTTACGTACTTCAGTGCGACCGTAATTTCCCATTTGTTGACTACTATTTCCTTTCCCTTTCGGTAAAACGAATATTTTGTTTATTTTATATCCAAAGTTTTCGGCAAAATCAGACAATATTAAATCCACAGGGATTTCTTCACCGCCATATCGGACATTATCATTAACCATGACACAATATCCTCCACTTTTTGTTATACGAGACATTTCAAAAATTACAAAACACATTTCAAGAAAGTAATTTCTTACCATGCGCGGAATATTACTATTATTAAGTTTATCAATCTCATTTAACTTTCCAAGAATTGTATTGACTTCGGCCATAGCCGCTGAATTTTCATAGACACCTAAAACCTTGTCAAACCAATCGATCTTACCTAAAGATTCATAAAAAAGTTTAAGGTCATCAATTTTCCCCTTATTCTCAACAGTGCAAGAAAGCATAGTTTGCCGTAAATTTCTTACAGCTTCATTATTATAACCGAGAAATACAAGCTCTAATGCATAAGTCCTAGTGTAGTCGTAACGATTACAATAAGGTGGGGATGTAATTATAAAATCAAATGTTTCACTTTTTAGTTTTGGAAGTTCTTCAAGACATGTACCTTCTTTTACGGTTACAGGATATTTTACTTGAGGTTTGTTTTCAAACTGTTCAAATAAAGAAGAAGACATGATCGGAGAAAGATCATTTACAATTTGACTTAGTTTATTCCTGACGGCTTCTTCGAATGAATGGATTTTCCCTTTGTCAAATGGTTTACCAGCAAGCTCTCTCTTGGTACGAGCGTCCCAACGAAGATATTGACCATCCTTTCGAGTATAACTTATCTCCTCTAGGACTGAAAATGCAGCAAATTTTAAGATAGTCTGTATGTTACTATCTTTTAAGTCTGCGCAATAAGTCAAGTATTTGTTTAAAAAGATTTCTGTTTCTTCTGGAAAGGCATCTTTTGTTATTGATATATGGTTGATTATGGTTTGATATTCATTCAAACTCCCTAAATCAATCCACATTTTTTTAATAATTCCTCTGAGCTTGTCAGGATCAATATTATTAAACGCTTCCCGGCTCTGCATAACAAATACACCAACGGGTAAGAGTTCTATTCCAAAAGATTCCCATCCTAATTCTTGTCCAGCAAACAAAGCTGTTCCAGTCCCGGCAAATGGGTCAAGGATTTTACCTGGTTTTATCGAATATTCTTTTAGGAAGTATTTAACTAAGGCAGATGAAAATCCCTCTTTATACTTGAACCATCTGTATATCGGTTCTTCTTTATTTGCTTGAAAACTAACAACTTTACGACTTAAATTATAAGCAATTTCTATTTTATCTGATAGCCTGTCATATAATTTTTGTCTCTCAGTGGGGAATATTTCAACTATTGGTATCATTTTTCAAAATTAGTATTTTATCAGTTGTGAACTTATCTTTTTTTGAGAAGCTTTCAACAATCGTAGATAGTGGTGTCTAATGGGCATGACGTTTTATGAAACGATAGCGGTTGCTGAGTAATTTGACGCTATTCAATTGTTGTGCTGTCTTTTACTTGTTCCTCTTGATCACTTTGTTTATAATGAATTTTGCAAATTCTGGTGATAGTTTTAATTTATCCTTACCCCAATTTAGTCCTCCAAGAGACTTGCTTCCATTTGCTAATACTCCTCCTTTACTTGCTAAATTAAGAAAATCTAAAGCTAATTGCCCTATTTTTAGGTCATGTCTTGTCCAATTTGAGCCATATTTTGGAGATATATTTTTACTTTTTATATACCATGGCCAACGTTTAAGCCATGATGTCTTATTCATTTGTTTTACAGTAGAATATTTAGGTAAAGAGGTTGTCTGATAGATTGATAAGATTTTTCCTGATCCTACTCCATAACAGATTACTATATCATTTTTTCTAACACCTGTCGGTCTTTGTTTCGAAAAATGAAGATCATAGGTCTTAGAATCAAATTTTCTGTCAGGTGTGACTGGAAAACCTGTAACACCAATTGGCTTTAACCAAAATTCTGTCGAATCATCGAATCGTCTCTTTTTTGAATTGAATTTAAGTCTTGTGCTTAAATTTAATGGGATTTCCCTATTTTCCGATTTTGGATTTTTCCCCAGAAAAATATTTATCAATTTATTCAATTCTGATATTTTTCTCTGGCTTATTGAATCAACCTCAATGCAATCATAAATTGATTTTTCTAAGGCTGTGATTTGGTTTTCATTTGTAATTTCAACACCCCACTCATGACTAGTTGATAAACCACTGTCAGTAAAATTTGCAGAAGTTATAATGGCAGAAAATGGTTTCTTTTTCTTTTTGAAAATGTAAATTTTACCATGTAGACGATTATCTATAGATATTTGATATTTAACGCTTTTATTTTGGATAATCGGTAGTTCAATTAATGATTGGAAAGATGTCACTTTCCTTATTTGATCAAAAGATTTTGGTTTTAATGTAGTGATTAAATGTATTTTTTTTAATTTTTTTAGATCCAAATCATTAAAGAATGCTTTAAAATCATCCATTAAAAATGGACTAGCAATGATAACCTCATTACAGCAGCAAATTCTTGATTTTATTACGTAATAATGGTTATCATTAAAATCAAGGTTAGTTATTATTTTCATATTAATTGAATTTCTGGTTTTGGTTTATAGATAGAAGTTAGTCCAAATAGAGTTAATATTAAATTAACCAACATATATTGCATTTATACTAAGAGTTTTATTTTTTTAACAGGCACAGTTTGTGATAGGCTCAGCTTGGCTTTTTGATCAGTTTTTTTTATTGGAGTTTCTAAATTTAATACATTGCTTTCAGTGTATTTATCAATATTAAAATCTAAAAGTTACAGAATCGTTGTCATATGGTAGTTTGGGTGGCAAAAAGCATGTGTTTGGCAGCGAAGGGATGGGTTGTCGGGACGGGCCGCCAAACTCTTGCTTGAGCGTTGGGAGTCATGGTATATTACGGTTGCCTTAAACCTAACGGCCCGGCAATATGGGGAGGTTGTGTTACCCGACGCGAGCACCGTCACAATCCCGATACTTTAGCCAGAAAGCTGTCACGGTGCAAGGAGGGTATGGCGCACTTTTTGCCGTCATAGTACAAGTTTTATTGAGCATTACGCGTGTCGCGGTACATGTTTAATCGGAGACAGTAAACTATCACGGTACAGGATTTTTATTAGGGGCACTGGCGCAGTGTCGCGGTACAAGCTGTCTCGGAGCCAGAAAACTGTCACGATGCAGGATTTTAATTGCGTGCAGATGCGCGTGTCCGGGTGCAAGAACCATTACAAATCTGTCTAGGGAGCAGGAACAAAAGCAAAAAGTGTGACAATACAACTTACCCATATTGTCCGTGTTAGCGTTTCGTTGGATTTGTTTTTTCCCCGTTTTTCAAACTTTCGCCAAATTGTATATGTAAAATCCTGATTAAAATCTTTTGTTAAATGAAGCATCCCAGGTAGCAAATTCTACGTTGCTTTATATTCAGGCAGTCCATTAAAAGTCACCATAATTAAAAAAATCGAGCGCCCTAAAGAGCAAGCTCATTAGTGTGAACTTCGCGGTAATAAATCAAATAGTCAAATAGTCATTTTACCCTGTGAAATAGCTACTTGATGGCTACCCGATTCACGGGAATTTCACAGGGTTAATCCTTCATGCAACGAACAGAATACCCATACTTCTTATTGTAGCTGTACCTGTGCACATAGTTGTAATTCTGGTAAAGGTAACGGGTCCATGCAAGTGGAGTGTCCTCCGTAGCCGACCACCAGCGACCGTAGTATCCAACGCCGGGGAATTGCCCAGTGGTGAGACGGTAGCCTCCGGGAAGGGCTGTAAAACCGGTTGAATTTCTTTTAGCAGGATAATCGGTGTTGCCAACTGCTCCTGTAGTTGTTGAGGATATCCATAAAGTAGTTGATGCCAGGGCTTTAGCGTATTGATTGCCGGTGGTTGTACCATCATAATTATAACCGTTGGCTATCAGGTAATTTTCCATGATTGTCCATTCGCCATCGGTTGGAACATGCCAGCCTGTAGGACATAAATTACCTGTATTTACTGTATACCAGTTATATAATGCACCATAAGTGTCTTTGTTAGCTATCTCGTTATTAGACCAGCAGTAGCTAGGTGTGGAAAGAGCTGCCCATTCAGCATCTCCGGTTACATTAGGTATAGAGGTAGTACCATCTTTGAATTTTGTAGTTTTAAGGTTTTCGGCCATCCAGGTCTGTGTACCAATTACAACTATCGGGTAGTAAATATTATCCCCATCTTTACATTCTGTAAAGGTAAAAGTTACTGTTTTGTCTTCTGTAGGTATGTCTGTCATTACTGTTTTATTATTCCCCGATACAGCCGTATATTTTAACCTTTGCCCCGCGTTATAAGCCATATCAACAGTAGCCTTAACTCCTTTGGAATCCTGTATGGATTTTTTCTCAGCAACTGTTTGAATATTGTTGCTTACCCTAGCAATAATGGCTTTCCCACTGGATCTTCTATTGGAAAGCAATTTCTCTGAGAATTGATAACCATTACCCTGAACATTAATTATATATAATCCATTTTTTATGCCTGAAAGACTGAATTCCTGTTTGTAATTTTCTACATAACCCTTAAATTGAGTTAATACTTTTCCGGTCATATCACAAACAGAAATAGTTGCATCACCTGCAACAGGAGGAAGAATCTCCAGGGTTGATTTATCAGTCATCGGATTTGGGTAAATCTTCAATCCTGAGGATTTCAGATTTTTAACTTCAGGAATACCTGTAGGTGTTGACAAGAGTAATATATCACCTGCGTTTAAATTGACAATCAGACCAGATTGTAGGTTCTCAACTTTTACAGATAATAAATCGGTTCCTGAAAAACTGATAGAGTAAGGCTGTGCATTTGCTTGAAGTGTGCAATAAATAGCTAATAAAAACAATAACTTTTTCATGATTATTAATTTTAATGATTAGTAATTATTGTTAAGCATTTTTTGTTAATCATTTGTAAAATAGATCCTTTGATATGCAAGTTATGAAATCATTTTTAATTAATGTCACGTTTTTTTAATCTATATTTTGGTGTAGTTGGAACACTACCTATGTCGGAGTTTTTGTAAATCCGGCGAAAGATGAAAGTATCTCGATTGGTCTAAGTTGTCCAGAGCCTGCAATCAGGATCTATTGTAACGTACGAAATGTTAGTTTTCACGATATAACTCTCTAGGGGGAAGGCAAAAATTGCGACAATCTATTTGCCTGTAATCATGAGAAGCGTTCGTTGGCTCTTGGTTAAATTGTCTCTGGTTAAGCAGGAACTGTCTCGGCTCGTTATTAGAGATGAATCTTTGGTTTATAATGGAATTGTCTCGGTGGAGCCACCGACCGATGAACGCTAACGGCCCGCGCATAGAATGTCGTACCCGTTTCCGCTTCAGCGGAATGGCGCGGTATTTGCAATTCAGAACGGTTCTTCTGTAAGTTCTGACGCAAA
>JALONF010000098.1 GCA_025455085.1 Ignavibacteriaceae bacterium | reverse complement strand
TACCCATTCAATCCGTTATCACTTGCACTTGGATCTGATGCTACGTTTGTAGCCCGTTCAATTGATCGTAATCCAAAGCACATGCAGGAAATGATAAAACGGGTAGGTCAGCATAAAGGTTTTGCTCTACTTGAGATATTTCAGAACTGCAATATTTTTAATGATGGTGCATTTGAACTTTTAACAGAGAAAGATACCAAAGACGATCACGTTTTAGTGCTTGAACATGGGAAGCCAATGGTATTTGGAAAGAATCATGATAAAGGAATAAAACTGGATGGTGCTCACCCGATTGTTGTTGATATTTCAAACGGAAAATATTCGAAGAATGATCTCTGGGTTCACGATGAATTTTCGGATGCTCCAGTTCATGCAATGATCCTTGCACATTTGGATGACAGAGTTGATCTTCCAAGTCCTATAGGAGTGTTCAGACAATATTTCAAAGAGACTTACGATGAAGGGATAAGAACACAGATCAATAAAATTATTGAGAAAAAAGGAAAAGGGGATCTTGAAAAAGTATTGTTCGGTGCCAATACCTGGGAAGTAAGTTAAATATTTAAATATTTTTATTCTTCAAAAGATGGGGCTTAATTAAAAGCCCCTTTTATTATTAATGATAGATTTCAAAAAACTTGCAGATATAATCAATTCCAATCAAAGCTTTCTCATCACAACTCACGTTAATCCTGATGCTGATGCTATTGGTTCAGAAATCGCTTTTCATAAGTTGTTAAATTCACGTGGGAAGAACTCTAGAATAATTAATCATAGTTCAACTCCATACAATCTTAAATTTCTTGATACCGATGATGTGATCGAAAAGTATGATGAAACTATCCATAACAAATATTTTGATACTTCAGATGTTTTGGTCGCATTAGATTTCAACAGGTCTGATAGGATGGTCAGTATGAGTAGAGCATTTTTAGTATCAAAGAAGATGAAAATTTGTATAGACCATCATCAGGATCCAGAAGATTTCGTAGACCTCAAATTTATTGATGCAGGTTATGCTGCAACCGGACACATCATTTTTGATTTTATTAGCAGAACTAAAATCATAAACCTTCATAGAGATATTGCTGCTCCACTCTATGCAGCTATTATGACTGACACCGGATCATTTCGTTTTGAAAGGACAACAGCTGAACTTCATAGGTTAGTCGCTGAACTCTTAGACACCGGAATTGACCCAACCGATATCTATGATCAGCTCTATGACGAAAGTAAGCTCAGCAAAATTAAACTGCTTGGAAAATGTCTAAGTTCTTTAGAGTTAATCGCTAATAATTCAATAGGTTATATGATATTAACTCAAAAAGATTTCAATGAGTTGAGAGCTATTGAAAGTGATACTGAGAATTTTGTTAATTTTATTATCTCTATCGAAGGTGTTAAACTCGGATTACTATTTATAGAACTGAAAAATGGATTCAAAGTTAGCTTCAGATCAAAGGGTAAAATACCGGCGAATAAATTGGCTGGAGTATTCGGTGGCGGAGGTCACTTAAATGCTGCTGGAGCAAGATTTAGAGATGTCAGTATCTTTGATATGATTCCAAAGATATTAAAAGAAGCAGAAAATTTTTTTAACAATTATTCAGAAGGATAAAATGTTCAAATTGAGTTATAAACCAGGTGGAAAATTAGAATTCAAATCATTTTCAATTGCCGTTTATTACATTGCCGATGATAAAAACATTAAGAATAATCTATCTGCATTTGAAAAGAAATTTAGAATAACATTATCTGAGCTTCAGCACAAGAATATTCTTGCCAAAAAGAACAAAAAGATAATAATATCAAATGTTAAGGGAAGACCTGAACAGATTGTTTTGAATAAATTCAAAACTGATGATAAGTTCACAGTCGATTACTTTAGAAATCATCTCGCCGGACTAATCACGGAATTTAAGAATGATGAAATACAATCGATACACCTTTTCATCCCTGAATTCAAACTCGTTAAAAAGTTCTTTGATAGTGAAGAATATTACTATCGATCATTTCTTGAAGGACTCTCCCTTGGAAACTATTCCTTTGATAAGTATAAAAAGGAAAAGGATAAAACACGGAATCTGTCAGTATTAATTTATGCAGAAGATCAAAAGCTGTTGAAGTCAGCAATCATAAAAAATAATTTTCTGATTGAAGGAGTATTTTTTACTAAAGATCTTCAAAATGAACCTCCATCATCATTAAGACCATTTGAATTAGCTGATAGAATAAAAGAGACTTTAACAGATGCAGGATTAAAAGTTACGGTATTTGATGAAAAAGAAATTAAGAAAAGAAATATGGGTGGATTGCTCGCTGTTGGTCAGGGGAGTAATGCTAAGCCAAGGTTTATTGTAATTGAGTATAAACCAAAAGGCAAAGTGAATTCTACAAAAAAAGTTGCATTAGTCGGTAAGGGAGTCACATTTGACACAGGCGGATATTGCATAAAACCATGGCAGGGAATGCTGGAAATGAAAGCTGATATGTCAGGAGCGGCAGTCGTTGCCGGCACGTTACTGGCAGCTTCTAAAGCAAAATTTCCATTTGAAATCTTAGGAGTTATCCCTGCGGCAGAGAACATGATAAATGGAGAAGCGATGAGACCGAGTGACATAGTAAAAACTGCGTCGGGAAAGACAATTGAAGTTGGTCATACAGATGCTGAAGGTAGAATGATACTTGCTGATGCACTTGACTATGCATCAAAGGAAAAGCCTGATGAGATAATTGACTTTGCTACTCTAACCGGTGCGTGTGTTGTGGCGCTTGGATTAAATGTGGCAGGGCTGTTCACAAAAAATGATAAGCTCGCTAATGAATTATATCAAACAGGAATGAAAACTTATGACAGAGTCTGGCGTTTGCCGATGTGGGATGAATACCATAAAGATAATGAGAGTAAAATCGCAGATGTAAATAATGATGGTGGCAGGTGGGGCGGTGCAATCACTGCTGCGAAATTTTTAGAAAATTTTGTGGATAAAAAAATTCCATGGGCACATATCGATATTGCCGGTCCTGCAATTGCTAATGATTTAACGAATTACAATAAAACTTTTATGACTGGATTCGGGGTGAGACTGATGTTTGAATATTTATCACAATTAGAGTTGGAGAAAAAAACGGAATAAAAAGTTTTATTGCTTCAATGCAATCTTACCATCTTTTATTTCATAAATCTGATCTGCTAAATTGACCAGGTTTTGATTGTGAGTTACTATCACAAAAGTTACTGCGAGATTCGTTTTCAAATTAACAATGAGCTTGTGGATTTCCTCGCTATTTACTGAATCAAGGTTTCCAGTTGGTTCGTCTGCAAAAATTATTTTAGGATTATTAGCTAACGCTCTTGCCACCGCTACCCGTTGCTGTTCACCACCTGATAGTTCTGCAGGTTTATGTTCCAATCTTGCAGTGAGTCCTACAGTATTAAGAAGTTCTTCACTTTTAGATTTTGCTCGTGTTAAACTTGTTCCATTAATCATTTGTGGAATCATTACGTTTTCAATTGCAGTGAATTCAGGCAGCAGGTGATGGAATTGAAATACAAATCCAACATTTTTATTTCTGAACTTGGCAAGTCTATCCTCGGATAGTTTGAAAATATCATCAGCATCATAATACACTTCACCAGAGTCAGGTCGGTCTAATCCTCCAAGTAAATGCAGCAGTGTGCTTTTTCCAGCACCAGATGCACCTACTATGATAGTGATCTTCTCTTTTTCAATCTCAAGTGATATACCTCTCAGTACATCAAGTTTTACTTTTTTCGTAGTCTGAAAAGATTTATAAATACTTTCAGCTTTGAGGATTATTTCTTTCATAAATATTTAATTTTTCATTTTTAATTGAATCATTCCCATTTAATTGCATTAATCGGATTTACTTTTGCGGCTCTTTTGGCCGGATAAAGAGAGGCCAGGAATGACAGAAGCATTGCAACTCCGCTGATAAAGAAGAAATCAGAAAAACGTAATTCGATCGGCAATGAATCGATTTTGTACTGCGAAGGGTCAAGTGGATAAATGTTATATTTTATTTGAATGTAACAGACAAGATATCCGATAATCACACCAAGCAATGTGCCCATTATGCCAATTAGCAGTCCTTCAAACATAAATATTTTAAGGATAGAATTTTCCGTTACTCCCATTGATCTTAATATTCCGATGTCTCGTTTTTTTTCAATAACTGACATTGAAAGAGAGCCAAGGATATTGAACGTTGCTACTGCAATGATAAGCGAGAGTATAATATAAGCAGTCCATCTTTCAACCTGCATGATAGCATAGAGTTCCTGATGAAAATCATACCAGGTATTAATGCTAAAATTATTTTTATCGAGGTGAGCCTGCAAAACTTTTTTAATTTTTTCGGAATTATCTATGCTATTTAATTTTATATCATATCCATGAAAATTATTTTTATAACCGAACAAATACTGAGCATCTTTGAGAGAACTAAAAACATATGCTCCATCATATTCATTGTTTTTGGAACTAAATATTCCTGCGACTTTAACTTTTCTTGATAGTGGTAGTGACAATTGAGTTAATGCTTGTTCAATATTTGATGGTGATATTAGAAGTAATGTATCTCCTGTAAACACCTGAAGTTTATCAGCCAATTGTAAACCAACAATAATATTTGATAAACCTTGCGTCAACTGTCCTTCCCCATCAACGATATTATCATTTAGCAAGTAAACACTATTAACAGACTGCTCCTCGATACCTTTAAGATTTAATACCTGTGTTACACCCTTATTATATGCTAAAACTTTTCCTTCAATAAAAGGGGAATAAGATTCAATCTCTTTTTGATTATTTAAAATATCTTCCAACTTCAGAATGTCTTTTTCTCCTTCAATTGAAATTGCAGTTATTCTGATGTGCGGATCAAGATTCATTAAATAACTAGTTACGAGGCTTCCGAATCCGTTAAAAACAGAAAGGACCACAATCAATGCTGCGACGCCAACTGTAATTCCCGCAATAGAAATAAACGAAATTATTGTAATGAAATTAATCTTGTGTTTCGAAACTAAGTAGCGTTTTGCAATGAAGGACTCAAAATTCATCAGCTAAACCTCAAAGCATTGACAGGTTTAATTTTGGAAGCAATAAAACTTGGAATTAAAGATGCCAGAATGCAGAGCAAAAAAGTTATGATCGCAATGCTTATGAATGTGTCTGCAGTAATGAGGAAGGGAACTTTCGACATAAAGTATACTGAAGATGGTAAAGTTATGATGTCAAATTTCTGCTGGATAAGCATCAACACGTAACCGAAGATACTACCGCAAACAATTCCAACAATCCCTAGTATCGCACCATGGATAAGGAAGATGAAAATAATTTGTTTTCGTTTGGAACCGAGTGTTTTCAGGATGCCAACTGCATTTGTTTTTTCAAGAACTATCATCAATAAAGTTCCGACAATATTGAATACAGCAACGAGTATGATCAATGCCAGAACAATTGGAATAGGCTCTTTCTGTAGTTCAATCCAGGTAAAAATATTTCTGTGCAATTGATAAACTGATCTGACTGAGTGAGGATAACGAAGACTTTTACCAAGAAATGTTGTAAGACTGTCTATTTTAGAAATATCTCCGAGCTTAATATTATAACCGGTTATATTGTCCCCGATATCAAACAATTTTTGAGCTGACGATAATGAAGTATAAGCATAAGTATCATCGTATTCAGTCATTCCACTTTCAAAAATTCCGGTAACGACAAATTTTTCTATGTTTGGTAAATTTTCGGGTGAGGGTATTTCATCTTTCCGCAAAGCAAAAACTGTAATTTTATCTCCCACTTTAACAAAAAGTTTTTCTGCAAGTTTTTTTCCAATTAAAACTCCATCGTCAGATAATCGATATTCACCTTCAATTATATTTTTGACTAAAAATGGTTTTTCATTTTTCAGTTCGACGCCGATCAAATTTATTCCATCTTTTTTCTTTTTATGACTAACGATGACAAGCTTTGATGCGAAGGGAGTTATGTCTGGATTAAATGGCGCTAATTGATTCTCAAGCCAGGGGAGTGATTTCTTATAATCAGGTAAAGTTAGTCGGTAAGAGGTTATTTTTATATGGGAATCAAAATCAATTATTTTATTAGTGATTGTTTGTTCAAATCCTTTTAAAACACTAATTGCAATTATTAAAGTTGCAACACCTAATGCAATTCCTATAATCGAGATGGTAGAAATTAAACTGATGAAACGAGAATCTTTTCTTGACGTAATGAAATTTTTTGCTATATACCAGGACAAATTCATAATTGATTTAAGAGAGTTGAAATTTCAAACTAAATCTACCTAAGAATAAAAATAGTTGAAAACTATAATTTTTGGTGTATTTTTAATTTGAGGTTAAAGGTGATGAATTACTAATAAAATTACTTTTTTTTTCAGGATTCGATAGATATATTTGTCTTCCAATTTTTAAGATACTTATTATCAAGCGGGTAATAAGTATTATTTTTGTTCTAAAATGATGGAGACGGGGCGTAGCGTAGTCCGGCTATCGCGCCTGCTTTGGGAGCAGGAGGTCGCAGGTTCGAATCCTGCCGCCCCGACAAAATAATTTACAATTTACGATGAACAATTTACAATGTTTGATTAATTGTTCATTTTTAATTTCTAATTGTTTATTGAATTGAGCGCCCGTAGCTCAATCGGATAGAGCATCAGCCTTCTAAGCTGGAGGTTAGTGGTTCGAGTCCACTCGGGCGTACACAATGATGGTGAGCGTAGCTCAGTTGGTTAGAGCACCAGGTTGTGGCCCTGGGGGTCGTGGGTTCAATTCCCATCGCTCACCCTTGAACAATTTGAAGTTTCAAATTCGAATTTCGAAATTTTACTTGGCCCCATCGTCTAATGGTTAGGACCTCGCCCTTTCACGGCGGTAATAGGGGTTCGAATCCCCTTGGGGTCACAAAACCTCGGCAACATCTGTCGAGGTTTTTTTTATTTAATTATCAGAGAAGGCGGAAATAGAGGATTCTTCCAAAGGAATG
>JALONF010000097.1 GCA_025455085.1 Ignavibacteriaceae bacterium | reverse complement strand
GGCGGAGTGATTAGCGGAACGAGTGCGGGTGCAGCAGTGATGAGTAAACTTATGATTACTGGCAATGAATTAATTAATAAAGATTCTTCAGATATCTTCGTCTCTATTCAAAAAGGTAATGTCGAAGTCAAAGAAGGTTTCGGTTTTATAAAATCAGCGTTCATCGATCAGCATTTCATTAGAAGAAAAAGATTAAACAGGTCAATAAGTGTTGTCCTTGAAAATCCGAATTTTTTAGGAATCGGAATTGATGAATCAACTTGTATTGTTGTTTATCCTGATGAAACGATTGAAGTGATTGGTGAGAATCAGGTAATGATATTCGATGCAACAAATTGTCGCGATGTTAGACTGGACAAGAACGGAAATCTTGGGGGTGAGAATTTAATAATGCACTTATTAATTGATGGTGATAGGTTCAATCTTGAATCAAAAGAAGTAATCGAATGAAATCCAGCACTAAAAAATTTAAGTTCAAGGTACCGAATACTTATCTGCTTCTGTTTTCTATTTTAATTTTGATTGCTTTCCTTACCTGGGTCATTCCTGGTGGTGAATACGAAAGAATGATAGTAGATGGAAGGGAAGTTGTTGTTCAGAATTCATTCAAGTATGTGGATAGTAATCCGCAAGGATTTTTTGCGCTATTTATAGCTCCGTTAAAAGGCTTCGTTGAAGCGGGGATGATTATTGGATTCATTCTTCTGGTCGGCGGTGCTTTTAATGTTCTTGCTAAAACAGATGCAATAAATTCTCTTATTAATAAACTCGCTCGCGCACACAGAGATTCAATTACACTGCGTCGACTTTTTATTCCGGTATTAATTTTAATGTTCTCCATCGGCGGTGCATCTTTCGGAATGAATGAAGAGATTATTCCTTTTGTGCTGATTATTGTACCAATCTGTCTTGCTCTTGGGTATGATTCTATTATCGGTGTTGCTATACCCTTGGTTGGAGCTCATGTTGGATTTGCAAGTGCATTCCTAAATCCGTTTAATGTAGGCATTGCACAGGGAATTGCAGATGTGCCGATCTTTTCAGGAATTGGTTACAGGGTTATTTGCTGGTTGATTTCCACCGCTGTTGCAATTCTATTCATCCTCTATTATGAAAAAAAGTTAAAGAAAAATCCTAACATTAGTCCAACGTTTAAAGAAGATAATGATAGAAGAAATACGGAACACTTCGATAATATTTATAATAACTCCTCATCATTTTCATTAAGACATAAAATTGTTCTTATTGCTTTTGTTCTTTCACTGGTGATGCTTGTTGTTGGAGTAATTAAATTTGATTGGTTCATCGGTGAAATTTCTGCGATGTTTTTTATTATGGGAATTGCAGTTGGAATTATTGGCGGATTAAAAAGTGATGATATCATTAAAGGTTTTATTGATGGAGCAAAAGATCTGGTTGGTACCGCAATAATTGTAGCACTTGCACGCGCAACATTGGTGATTTCAAGAGACGGACATATTATTGATACGGTTTTATATGGTCTTTCACCGTACATTCAATCATCTTCTCCTATATTTGCATCACAGAAAATGTTTATCGTTCAGGCGATAATTAATTTCTTCGTACACTCTGGCAGTGGACAGGCAGCTTTAACAATGCCGATAATGGCTCCACTTGCTGATCTTGCCGGAGTTACAAGACAAACAGCTATACTTGCATTTCAATTTGGTGAATATACAAATATCATCATTCCAACCTCTGCGGTGACGATGGGTGCATTATCAATGGCTCGCGTTCCGTGGGAAAGATGGGCTAAGTGGGTTTTACCTTTACAGATAATATTAATGTTACTCGGACTTTTACTTTTAATTCCACCAAACTTAATGGGGTGGCAATGATCTTCTCAAATAATAAAATATTCATTCACAAATTAGAGAGGTGCGCTATGAAAAAAATGTCACTTATTGCTTTTGCAACAACTATTATCTTGATAAGTTCAGTTGCAACTTATGCCCAGGCAGCTTTCAACACTGGCGAAGTTGGAGTATTCCTTGGTGAGTATGGTCGTTTTCAGGTTTATACACCTGATACAGCAGGCACAATACAGCTTGAGAGACTAACAATTTTGGTTGGAGTTGGTCAAAATGCTGTATTCGATTATCAAAATGATGCTGAGATTGAGGAGCCAGTTATCAATGTTTCAAATCCATTACTAAGCGATTATGAAATATATGGTTCATTTAATAATACTTACTCTTTTGAACCCCCGGATGTTTATGAGCAGTTAAACATATATGGATGGAATGGAGAAAGTTATGCTCTTTTAAAATTTACAATTACTAATAGAGAAGCTTCGACATTAGAAGGTGCCTTAATTGGTCTAGATATAATCCCATATTTGGATGCTGAGTATGGATATGATACTGTTACGTATGATGGGACTAACAAAATAATTCGTTCGCATAGGGGTGGTACAAATTTGGGTTTCAAACTATTATCGCATAATCTTTCATCTCTTTATTCTTTTGAGTGGTATGAAGATTATTATGTCGACTCAAGCTACTGGAGTTGGATGAATTATGGCTCTCTTCAACCACAGTATGTATCAAATACTGCCGATGGACCTGTAACTATTACTGCGCAAGATCCAATTGTGCTAAATCCAAATGCATCTATTGAAGTATATTATGGCGTTGCTGTCGGGACAACTGAATCTGAAATGATATCAAATATGGAAGCAGCAACACAAAAATATTATTCAATTACTTCTGTTGAAGCTGATAACAATACAATTCCTGAAGGTTATGTTTTGGAACAGAACTATCCAAATCCATTTAACCCATCTACAGCCATTAAATTTGGAATACCCGAAGCTTCAAATGTAAGATTGAAAATATTCAATACACTCGGTGAAGAAGTTGCTGAACTCGTTAATGAGTATTTGGATGCAGGAACTTATACATACAGCTTTGATGCTTCACAACTGACATCAGGAATATATGTTTACACTTTGCAAACAGGCGATCAGCTCATTTCCAAAAAGATGACATTAATCAAGTAAAATCATTTATTTCAGTAGCACAGATTAATAATCTGTGCTACTTTAATATTTACTTGTATGGATAGATACAAAGAAATAAAGGATAAAATTAAGAGCAAGTACGATTCGTTTCCGAAGAATCAAAGAAAGATTGCTGATTTTTTCGTAAATAATTTTGACAGAATACCTTTTCTAAATGTTCAGGAATTATCGGAATCAACCGGTTCAAGCGTAGCTTCTATTGTCCGATTTGCACAACGTACAGGTTACAAGGGATTCAGCGAACTTAGAGACGCAATCACTGATTCTTTACAAAGAGGAATGAAGAACAGCGAAATCTTTCCTCTTCTCGCAAAACATAAAATAGATGATGACCTGCTTACGGAAGTTGCAAATCTTGATATTAAAAATATTAACGAAACATTGACTCATATTGAACGTAAATCATTCAATTATGTGATCAGTCGAATTTCTTCTGCTGAGAGTGTTCTCACTGGTGGACTCGGAATTTCTTACTTGCTTGCAGAAATACTTGCATATCAATTAACTCAAGTTGGAATTAAATCAGCCGTCCTTCTTCATACACATACTCTTTTTCATGAACAAATTTTATTCTTAAGCTCAAAAGATTTATTAGTATTATTTTCATTTCCTCCCTATTCAAAGGAGACAATTGAAGTAGCAAAATTTGCCAATGAAAGAAGAATAGACGTTATTGCAATTACAAATGTACCGGCTTCACCAATTACTAAATATTCAAAGGCTAATCTTATAGTGGAAAGCAGGAACATGCTTTTCACAAATTCGTTTGCGGCTATCTCTGTTTTAATAAATGCAATCGCAACTTCTTGCACAGTAAAGGATAAAGCAAGAGCAAAAAAGATTTTAAGGGAAACTGAAGTAATTGCAGTGGATCAAAATCAGATTATAAGCGGGAGTTAAAAATGAAAAAGTTATTACTACTTGTCTTCCTCACTTCTTATTTTAGCTATGCGGGAACGACGGGAAAACTTTCCGGATCCGTTAAAGACTCACAAACGGGTGAACCACTTGTCGGCGCTAACATTATTTTAGAAGGAACTGACTACGGTGCTGCAACTAATGTGGATGGGAATTTTGTTATTCTGAACATCTCACCGGGCAATTATTCTGTTAAAATAAGTTACATTGGATATCAGGCAAGTCAGGTAACTGATGTTCAGATTGTTGTTGACCAGACAACTCTTCTGCCTGTCGTCTTAACTCCTGAATCAATCCAGGTAGATGAAGTTATAGTTACAGCTTCTACACCAATGGTTCAGAAAGATGTCACCAGCAGTATCTCAGTTATAAGGAGAGATCAGATTGAGTCTCTTCCGGTTTCTAATTTTAAAGATTTATTATCTCTGCAAGCGGGAGTAGTAGAAACCGGCAGTAATAATTTGCACATCCGTGGAGGTCGTTCAAACGAAGTAGCATATCTTGTTGATGGTGTTTACGTCAAAGATCCCTTGCTAGGAGGTTTAAGCCTGGAAATCGGGAATGATGCAATACAGGAAATGAGTTTATTGAGCGGAACATTTAACGCTGAATACGGTAATGCGCTTAGTGGTGTTGTTAATATCGTAACAAGAGATGGCGATGATAAATTTTCCGGTAAATTTGAAGCAAGAACAAGTGAGTTTGGAGTTGAGCGATATTCCAGTCTCCATGAATCACGTGTTAATGGAAGTCTCAGTGGTCCACTAATTACCAACGATCTGAATTTTTTTATTTCCGGTGAAGTTGATAATCGTGGCAGTTACCTGCCTAATGGATACGCCAAGTATAGTTCCTTCTTTACAAAACTTACTACTACTTTAATTCCACTTGCAAAAATTTCTTTGCAGAACAGAGGCAGTGTTGGCGATAGACAAAATTATAGTCATTCATTTAAATATATTCCTGAACAATATCCGAAAATAAAAACAGACAGCTGGCAGAGCTCACTTACATTCACCCACACCTCAGCTAGCAATTTCTTTTATGATATTAGAGCATCTTACTTTAATCAAGGATACTTCTCCGGGATCGATAAAGATACCTCCAGATATTTACCAACAAGCGAATGGATATATTTCAGCGAGTATGGTAATGGTTTTGAATTTTATAAGGTTACGGATACACTTGAAATTACAGACAGCAGATCTTCAACTGCAGATTTTAAATTAGATGCAGTTTGGCAGATGAATGAGTTTAACGAAATTAAATTCGGAGCTCAATTTCAAAAGCACTGGCTGGATTTATACTATGTTTATGATCCCAAGCGAAACTTTCCTTACTTTGATGACTATTACACTGAGCCATTTGAAGTAGCTGGTTATATACAGGATAAAATCGAACTTGCTTATCTTGTTCTTAATCTGGGACTGAGATGGGATTATTCGAATGCAAACGTAAGATATCGGTCAGATCCGCTTGACCCAAACACACTTATTGAATCCGGTCCGAAGTCTCAACTATCACCGAGAATAGGAATAGCTCATCCAATATCTGACAGAACAAAACTTCATTTTTCATATGGTCATTTTTTTCAAATTCCTGAATTCCAGTATCTCTTTGAAAATAACCAATATGATTTAAACGTGAGAGAACCATTATTTGGTCAGGCAGATCTTGATGCAGAAAGAACAATTTCGTACGAAGTCGGTGTATCGCATCAATTCTCTGATAGAATTGCAGCACACGTTACAGCTTATTACAGAGATATCACTGGATTAATAGGAACGCGTTACTATTTCCCATTTGTTGATGGCAGGTATACTGGTTATACACTTTATGTTAATGAAGACTATGCGAACGTTAAAGGATTTGAAGTTACTTTGGACATCAGACCTGACAGATATTTTTCCGGCGGATTGACTTACACATATATGGATGCAAAAGGCAGTGCCTCTTCCGAAACTGAACAGTATCCCGGAACAACCGAATCTACTCAATTATATTATCTTGATTTTGATCGAACTCATATTCTTAATGCTTCTGCTACCTACCAGATTCCGGATAATGAAGGTCCGATGATATTCGGAGCTCCAATTTTCGAGAATATTGACCTCAGCATTATACTGAAAGCCAGCTCGGGTGCACCATACACACCATCCGGAAGAGATGTGGGATTTGTTGAAAGAAATTCGCTAAGGCAGCCTGGTGTTTACAGCATTGATATGATATTGGGAAAATCATTTTTCATTTATCAGACACTTGAGATGAGAATATTTGCTGAAATATTCAATCTTACTGATCATAGAAACATACGGTATGTCTATCCCGATACAGGAGATCCGGATTTTACTTTTGAAGGTGGATATTCAGAGGAGTATATGCAGGATCCTTCTAATTATGGTCCTCCGCGAACAATCAGACTTGGTGCTTCAATTAGATTCTAAAATTTAAAAAAAGATATTGGAAACAAAATGAAAATAAATGTTTTAATTTTTTTGTTGATGCTGTCTTCAATCATTCTGAATGCTCAGGTAGGAAGAGATGGTACCGAATTAACTCAGGAGGATCTCAAAAAAGTTTTAGCAATTGAAGACCGGGCGGCTGGAACTCACAATGCCAGCAACATCGGTTTATTTTTTGAAAACCGTGGGAAATTATATCCAAGAAGATTGACACAAGGTCCATCCGGTGAATTTCCCATTAACAGTACAAAACATTATATCTATCGCATCAACCAGTTTGCCGGAATTCCGGGAAATGTTGTCCAAGGCAGATATACAACAAATGAAGAATGGGAAGCTGTTGGCGGATATCATCTAAAGGATTCTGCGAGGATTGCATTCAGTGATAATCCAATTTACTGGCATCCGACTCTCGGCTGGCCCGTGAAAGATGAAAATGGAAACAACTTAATTCTTTCTGATCAGGATAGTTATTGTGTTTATAATGACAGCAACAATACAGTCTCCATTTTGGGAATTCAGATTGCACAAACAGGCTATGCATTTGGAGTGACCTTCGCAAAAAATATTATCTTTTACAAGTATGAAATCACGAACCATGGCGCTCAGGACTTGGA
>JALONF010000096.1 GCA_025455085.1 Ignavibacteriaceae bacterium | reverse complement strand
GCAATATTACAAGAATTGTGCTAATTAAATTTAATTATTCACTAGGAAGAATAAATAATTTAAAATGCTTAATATTCAAATTAGAATTCATTTTTAATAATAAACTATTATAAAAGTATAATACAAATTCACTATAATTGTAACTGTTAGATATACTTTTTAGCCATGTTATGATCCATTAAAAAATGATTTTCTCATTTTAGTAATTCTTTCATTGAGTTAACTTTGAATAGTGATTACTTGCTTATTTTTAATGGCATAAATCTTGTCTTTGAGCTAAATTAAAATTTTCAATTAGCAGTCTACTGGTTTAATTTTAACTGCAAGGGCAAAACCTGCGGCATAATGTTTAATTATAATTGCTTTCTAGCTCAGAACTGGAGTTTTACAAAGCTATTTGAACTATTTATTTATAACATTATTTTAAGTCATCAGTTTATTGTCTATTCAATTTTCACTTGAGAACTCTATGAAAAACCTATTATTTAGTCTTTTTACGACCTTTTTCACATTTATGAGTCTTATTTTATATGCACAGATCGACGAAGTAAATCCCGGCGATGGTATTAGAATATCTTTTCTAGATGTTCAGGATGTGATTACTGGTGATTATTATATTCAACCGAACGGTTTGCTCAACTTACCTGTGATTGGTATAATAAACACAACAAATAAAGATTTTAACGAGATTAAGTCAATTATAGAAGCACGTTATGATTCTTTGTATAAAGATCCTCATCTAAGCGTTAATGCATTATATAGGATAAACATTCTTGGTGAGGTAGAAAATCCCGGGTTTTATTTTGTTTCTGATTCCGAAAAATTTACTGCAATATTAGCATTCGCTGGTGGAACAACCGAAGATGCTGATTTGGGAAATATTAAGCTAATTAGAAATTTTGAAGCGTTGGAGCTTGATGTCGAGACTATTGTTCAAGAAGGTGGCACTGTTACGGATTTTGGTTTGCAATCCGGCGATCAAATATTTGTACCAAGAAGCTGGTGGTCAGATAATTATGGCTGGGTTACTATACTTGTTTCTGTTACTGCACTATTGGTAACTACTTATGCAATTTTATTCATTGATTAATTTCAGATTATGTGAGAATAAAAAATTAAAATTATGACAAATAATCATTCAAATAAAACCAAAAAAGAAAAATCACTTCTAGAGATATTAAATATTGTTTATCAGGGACGTATAAAAATAATATCCTCTATTGTCCTATTTCTTATTTTAGCTTATTTGTATAATCTGCTTTCTACACCTGTCTATGAATCCACAGCATTACTTAAAAAAGAAGCTGCTGACAACAGTGGAGGTGAGAGGGATGAACTTACTGAAATTGTCAAACTTCAAACTTCGGATCTGTTAGAAACTGAAATGGAGCTTGTAAAAACCAACGAAGTATTAGGTAGAGTAATTAATGAATTAAAGCTGTATATTGAATTAAAGGAGATAATTGACCCGAATGGAAATTCGCACAGATTGAATAATGTTTTTACTGATTTCTCGGATTCTGGGAATAACTATGCCAGAGAAGTTTCATTAAATCTCCCGGTTTTTAAAAATTTTCAATTGATTAATGAAAATATTGATCTAGAATTATACATAAAAAAAATAGACGAAAATCATTTTGAATTGTGGAACGCTAAAGAAAATAATTTGATCACTAATTTTAGTGCTGCACCTGCAAGTGAATTAGATACATTGAAAGAATTTTATGTTGCGAATGTGCTTGATTCAATTCAAACATTGGAAGAAAATAAAAATTGGGTAAGTGCATTTACTGATTTTGCTCGGTTCGAATTTAGTTGGAATGATGCTCCTGTAGGCAGCGAAATTGTTTTTAGCATTAGGAATTACCGTAAATTCATAATGGATTTTAGTAAAGGGATTAATGTTTCGAGAGTTGGCCATACAGATGTGTTTGCATTAAGTGTTCAGTCATCCTCTCCAATTGCTAGCAAGATAATTGCCGATCATATAATTCATAACTTTCGAGAAGTGAGAATGGAACAGCAAAAGCAAACAGTTCGTTACTCATTTCATTTTGTTGATGAACAACTAACCGAAGTTCAAAAAAAGCTAATAGATGCGGAAAGTAACCTTAGCAATTTCAAAGGTAGTGGGAAAATAATGAGTATTGATCAAAATACTCAAGAAGTTCTAAACTACCTGAGCACTTTAGAAGCAGAGCGATTACAGACTGATCTCCTTCTATCAAATTATAAAGACAAGGCAGAAGAGATGAGGAAGGAACTTGAGTTAAGTGGATATTTTGATCAAAGCTTTCTTGAACCTTCAGGCGAGTTCCAAGGCAATTCACCATTTTCATCTTTGATGACCCTCCTATCAAATTTGGAGATGCAACGGTTAGAACTTTTACAGAAACGTACAGAAAATCATCCGGATGTGATAAGCCTGGATGAGCAAATCCGTTCAGCGAAACAAAGATTATCCAGTTATAACCAAAACACATTAACAGCTTACAAAATTATAGTCAGTACCTTAGAGAATAAACTTCGAAAAATTGATAATCTGATGGCAGGTTACGATGTTAAAATGCAACAATTACCTGCACAAGAGACGCAAATGGCAAGATTGGTTAGAGAAAAAGATGTTTATGAAAAAATATTTAAATTGTTACTTGATAAGCGCGAAGAGATGAGAGTGGCTGAGTTATCCCAATTGCAGGATATAATTATTGTTGATCAACCTTTTATACCAATAAAGCCTGTTTCACCAAAAAGACTTTTTAATATGCTGATTGGCTTATTTCTTGGCGGTTTTATCGGTATTGTTTCTGTTTTCGTTGTCCAATTGACAAAGTCAAGATTTATAGATTTAGATTATTTGGAGGCTGAGTTAAGAAATCCTCTATTAGCTTTAATTCCAAATTTTGATAAATCCATTCTAAGCAGAATGAAAAAATCTGTGGAAGACAAAGATAAGTTTGTGACACTGCAGAGTGATAAATCAGGAATTAGAGAATCTTATAGATTACTAAATACCAAGGTGTCTCAGCTAGATTTAAGAGACAAAACAATTATGGTAACTAGTTGTGAAGAAAATACAGGGAAGACTACTATTGTTGCAAACCTAGCTGTAACCATGGCCATGAATGAAAAAAACATTTTACTCATCGATTGTGATCTTAGAAAAGGTGAACTATCGAAGATGTTCAATGTTTTTCATAACTCACCAGGGTTAATTGATTATCTCGAAAAGGGCGGTTCTCCTCCGATTTACACTAGAGTATTAAAGAAAATAAATATCATACCGACTGGTGGTCTCAGAGAAAATTCTAGTATACTACTAAGTTCAGATCGAATGAAATCGCTCTTTGAAGTAATTGATACATCAGTTTATGATTTTATAATTGTTGATACTCCTCCCGTAACAAGAGTTGTCGATACACTTGCTCTTGGACACTTCATAAGAAATTCAATATTAATTGTTCGACAAGATGTTAGCTATAAAGAGACGGTACTTCAAGGCATACAAGAGCTAGGCGACGCACGTATTAAGATTCGTGGTATAGTGGCTAATGCTGCAGAAATTCAGAAATCTTATTACTATCGATATCGATATGGCTATGGATACGGCTACTCCAGTTTAGAAGGCGGAACATTTAAGAGTAAAATTAAAATTGGTAAAAAGCAAAAATCTAAAGTATTTACACCATCGAAATCAACTCTGTCCGATAAGAACATCCATAATCTGTCAATATAAAAGATAATTAGACATTTTATTAAATTGTACTCAAGTAATATATTGTTTAATTTTCCAATTCATTAGATCTAATTTTTAGAGAAAGCACTTATCAATTTGAAACAGGTGAAAATGAGGATTTTCTATAAGATTCTGAATTTTTATCTATTTCTTTGGAAATTGTTTGGTGCGATAATTAGTATACAAACTCAAAATAACTAATCTGTTCGTTGAAGAAATCTCAAAGTAGCAATTCTTGTTTGCTCTTCAGAGAGTACTAATTCCAATATTGAATTTATTTTTTGAATAAACTTATGAATTTTTGTTATAATATCTTGTAACTTGATTGAGCATACGGGAATAAAAAATTATGATAAAGAGTATTTTTAGTCGTTTTTTGTTAAGCTTATCCTTCATTGCACCGTTTGGATATAGCTTAAGACCATGGTTACATCGTATTCGAGGTGTTAAAATGGGTAAAAATGTGTGGATAGCAAAAGCTGTCTATCTTGATGAATTACATCCTGAGGATATAGAAATAGGGGATAATTCAATAATTAATTACAGGACAACTATTTACACTCATTCATATTTTGGTCCAAAACAGAAAAAAAGTTCAGGAAAAGTTATAATAGGAAAAGATGTCTACATTGGACCCCACTGCTTAATTTTGCCTGGGGTAAAAATTGGGGATTGTTCTGTAATTAAAGGAGGTACAGTTGTTACACGTAATGTTCCTTCTAATACTTTTTGGGGGATGCCCAATCCAGGTCCACTTGCAAGAGTTACTGTACCTCTCACACCTGGTCACACACAGGAAGAATTCGTGCAAGGACTCCGCCCAATTAGAAAAAACGAAAGAACTGTTCAAGAATAATAGGTTCTTCAAAATTGAATTACATTAGCAAAAAAATAATAAATAATAAATAGAGGAATAAAGAAAGTATGAGCCGAGTAAATGTTGTCAAAGAATTCATCATCGAGAATTTTCTTTTTGGTGAGGGAGAATCTTTGGATTTGGAAACAGATTTTTTTGATAAAGGTATTATTGATTCTACTGGTGTCATAGAATTGGTAGATTTTTTAGAGAAATCATTTGCTATCTCAGTTGATGATGAAGAATTAATTCCACAAAATCTTTCAAGCTTACAAAAAATAGATGTCTTCTTAAATAAAAAACTTGCTCAAAAGGTTGCCTAAACATGTGCGGAATTGCTGGTATTCTGAATCTAGGAAAAGAACAACCAATCACTCCCAATGCACTCAGAAGAATGGTTTCAATTCAGCACCATCGCGGACCGGATGAGAGTGGTGCTTACATTGACAATAATATTGGATTAGCTCATTCAAGGTTAAGTATTATTGATCTTAGTGAAGGCACACAACCCATCCATAATGAGGATAAGTCACTCTGGATAATTTATAACGGAGAAGTTTTTAATTATCCGGAAATAAGGCAAGAACTAGTTAAACTAGGTCATAAATTCTACACAACCAGTGATACTGAAGTAATATTACATCTCTACGAAGAAAAAGGAATTAATTGTTTAAGTGAATTGAACGGACAATTTGCCTTTGCCATATGGAATTCAAATAGTAGAACACTATTTCTGGCTCGAGATAGAGTCGGTATTTTGCCGTTATTCTATACGATTCAAAATAAAAGATTATACTTTGCATCTGAAATCAAAGCAATTTTTTGTGATGAAGAGATTCCACGGGAATTAGATCTTGAATCACTGGATCAAATTTTTACTTTCTGGACTACACTTCCCGGTAAAACCATTTTTAATAACATTAGAGAACTACCACCAGCACATTATATGTTAATTTCACCAAATGGAATTACAACTAATAAATACTGGTATATGAATTTTCTGAATAATACAGAAACCTTTTATAGGAAGACAGATGATCTTGTTAATGAGATTTCTGAAACTCTAACGGATGCCGTTAGAATTCGTTTGCGAGCAGATGTACCGGTTGGTACTTATCTCAGCGGTGGTTTGGATTCTTCTGCTTTAACAGAGACAGTTAAGAGGAAATTCAATAATGAACTCAGATCATTCGGAATAAGATTCGAAAATAAAAATTATGATGAAGGCAGCTTTCAAAATGAAATGGTTAATTATCTTGGCGTTGATCATTCAGAAATTGTAATTAGTAATGATGATATTGCAACTAATTTTGAAGATGTTTTATGGCATACCGAAAAACCATTACTAAGAACTGGTCCAATCCCATTGTTTCTTTTATCAAAACTTGTTAATCAGAGTGGTTATAAAGTTGTATTAACCGGAGAGGGTGCTGATGAAGTCTTTGGTGGATATGACATATTTAAGGAAGCAAAAATTAGGAACTTTTGGGCTAAGAATCCCGATTCTAAACTGAGACCACTTCTGCTTGCAAGGTTATACCCATATATATTTAAAGATGATCGATTAAACCAAACACTAATTGCTTTCTTCAAATCAGGAATCGAAAACCCTGATGATCCCTTCTTTTCTCATAATATCAGGTGGAAAAATACCGGTAAAATAAAAAACTTTTTTTCTGAACAGGTAAAAGACTCGAATAGAAATTACGACGGTTATTCTGAATTGATGAATTTATTACCTCCAAGTTACTCGGACTGGGATATTGTAACCAAAGCCCAGTTTTTAGAATCGATGATTTTTCTTAGTAATTATTTATTGTCATCTCAAGGTGATAGAGTTGCTATGGCACATTCAGTCGAGTTGAGGGTGCCTTATCTTGATCATAGAGTTATTGAACTTCTTGGAAAAGTAAATTCCGAGATTAAAATAAATGGGTTAAATGAGAAGCATTTACTTAAAAAAGTATTTAAAGACAGACTCCCAGCCAGCATACTAAATAGATGGAAGAATCCCTATAGAGCTCCAATACATAAAGCTCTCTTAAATAGTACGATGAGTTTAGTCAAGGAGTATTGTTCCGAACAATCATTAAAGAAATCCGGATTATTTGAAAACGTTAAGGTTGCAAGACTTATAAGCAAACTTGAAAAATCTAACTCTGCAGGCGAATTTGATGAAATGGCTTTAGTCGGGATTATTTCAACACAAATAATTCATGAAAATTTCATTCAGGATTTTCAATATAATTATTCTGAATCCGACTCATTCAATCAGTTTTTTGATTATAGATCAGTAAATCAAAAATTTACAAAAGTTGTCTAACCAGGGGATAAATTGGGTATGAATGTATTTGATTATTTTTTTCATCAATCGAAAGAGTTAAATAAAGATTTTGTCTTAGGTCCGAGCGAGCGTATCTCTTTTAATCAATTATATGAAAAAGCTGTAAAGCTTGCGCAATATCTGAATATGAGTCAAAATTCTGTCTATTTCCTCATTGCTTATCTTGGAATTATGAAGTCGGGGAATGTGTGTGTTCCGTTAAATCCGTTAATCGAGCAGGAGAATTTTGATTACATAATTAAAACCACCGATTGTAAGTATTTTTTCATTCCTCAAAAAACAAGCGAAAAATATTCTTTCTCAAATGCTACAATGATTGATGAAGTGAGATTAGATTCAATATTAAATTCAACTTCATTAACTAATGAACCTGTCAGTGGAAAGTTTAATGATAACAGATTAGCACAGATACTGTTTACATCCGGATCAACAGGATTACCAAAGGGTGTAATGTTAAGTCATAGGAATTTAATCTCAAATACTGAGTCAATAGTAGAGTACCTTAAATTGACCAGCAACGATACTATCGAAGTTGTTTTGCCTTTTTATTATTGTTATGGTTTGTCATTACTTCATACACACCTGAGAGCCGGTGGTTCGGTTGTATTAAATAATAACTTTGTTTTTTTAGGTTCAGTACTTGATGATATTGATAAATATAAATGTACTGGTTTTGCGGGTGTGCCAAGTCATTACCAGATCTTATTAAGAAAATCTAAATCATTCAAAAAAAG
>JALONF010000433.1 GCA_025455085.1 Ignavibacteriaceae bacterium | reverse complement strand
ATACAAATATTGACATCCAGTTCTCTGAATCTAATCAATCCCCTATTGATAGCTATAACTGTTTTGGTTATCGTATACTTTATTTTTTCAAGTGCACCGTATTTTTATTTCAGATACCTGGTTTTTATCCAAATTCTTTCATTACCGGTTGCAGTGATTGTATTCTCTTCCCTGTTTGTAAAACTAAAAAAATACCTTTCCCTGTTTATGATACTGATTCTAATATTTTCTTTTGCTATGCAGGCTTACTTTTATTTTCATTCAGGAAAATCGGCTTTAGGTATAACAATGCGTCCAACGTTTATTAAAGAAAATTTTGATGAGAATAAATTAATAGGTGCATTTCAGTCCGGTGCTCTCGGGTATTACGTTGATAATGTGGTAAATCTTGATGGCAAAATAAGCATAGCCGCACTTCAGAGTCTTAATAAGGGATCCATTGAGCAGTACATAGATGATGAAGGAATTGATGTCTTAGTAGAGTGGGATGATGCTTTTGTATGGATACTTGATTCACTCTATCTTCAAAATAATTGGGATATTTATACTATGGATATCGGTGATGGATTAACTCGTTGTTATGTGAGGAAAGGATTCAGTCATTAATTACACAATACTTCTTACTTCTTACTATTCACTACTTACGACTAACCTTCAACTCCCCACTCCCAACAACCCCAAGTATTGCCATAAAAAGTTTTATTCATAGATTTCGCTTATTAAAACATTGGAGAAATAATTTGTACATACTCGGCGGAGAAATAATTTGTACATACTCGGCTTAAACGCAAATCACGGTGATTTTGAAATCAATTGAATTTACGGACCAATCGGGATTTTAAGAATTCTTAATTGTTAGTATATTTTTACAAGGAAATAATAAAATAGATCGGGAAGTTTTTATGGATTCTAATTTGATCTTAAAGGAAGCCTTAAGCCTTAGTCCTGCTGAAAGATTGCAGCTGATTGAAATGTTAACCCGCAGTTTGAATAAACCGGATGACAATATTGAAAAGATTTGGGCAGAGGAATCAGAAAAAAGATATAAGGCTCTGGAAGAAGGCAGAATAAAAGTTCTGGCATTTAAAGAAGTTATACAGCGCTACAAATAAATGCAGATTTATTTTACTGAGCCGGCAGCTATTGAATTAGCGGATGCTTTTGACTTTTATGAAATTCATTTATCTGGTTTAGGTAAAGAGTTTATAATCGAAGTGGAAGAAACAGTACAATTGATAACAAAGTTTCCTGAATCGTGGTCTGAAAATTCAAAACATACAAGAAAAGCAGTCCTTAAGCGATTTCCTTTCAACATTATCTACTCGGTTTATCAGGATAATATATACATTATAGCTGTCGCTCATCAAAACAGAAAACCCGAATACTGGATAGACAGGTTGAAATAAAACCAACTTGTTAAAGAATCGTGATTTAATACTATTGCAAAAGATTATTTAAATATCAAACTAAGGGAAAACAAAATTGTACATACTCGGCTTAAACGCATACCACGGTGATTCATCTGCCTGTCTGATGAAAGACGGCAAAATAATTAATGCAATTGAAGAAGAAAGAATACGCAGGATTAAACACTGGGCCGGATTCCCTTCTGAATCAATTAAGTTCTGCCTTAAAGATGCCGGAATATCAATCAGCGATGTAGATTACATTACCATCGGAAGAAATCCTTCCGCACATCTTGGTAAAAAGATCGTTAGCTCGTTAAAGAAGCTGGCGAACTTTCAGTTTATAAAAGACAGAGTTTCGAATATTAAGAAAGTAACTTCACTCAAATCAGAGATTGCTAACGGGCTGGGAGTTAGTGAATCAGATATCAGGGCAGAGATAAAACATATTGAGCATCACCGTTCGCATCTTGCATCCGCATTCTTTGTTTCACCTTTCGAAGAAGCTGCTATTCTTTCAATTGATGGCTTTGGTGATTTTTCTTCAACTATGATAGCAGTCGGTAAAGGAAATAAAATTGAGGTACTGGACTCTGTAACGTATCCGCACTCTCTTGGTGTTTTTTATACAGCATTCACACAATTCCTTGGTTTTCCGTGGTATGGTGACGAATATAAGGTTATGGGTCTTGCACCATACGGAGAGCCAAAATATGTAGACAAGCTGAAGCATATTGTTAAGTTGAAGGATAACGGTTTATTCGAACTGGATGAAAGCTATTTCATTCATTCAACTGAGGGAGTTGCTATGACGTGGGATAATGGCGCTCCGTTCATCGGCAGAATATTTTCTGATAATGTGACTAAAGAATTTGGTCAGCCTCGTGATAAAGATGAGGCATTGACGCAGTATCATAAAGACATGGCTGCGTCTGTGCAGAAGCACTGCGAAGATGTTATCTTCCACGTACTAAATCATCTTCAGAAAAGAACGGGTTTGAAAAATATATGTATTGCTGGCGGTGTTGCACAGAATTCAGTAGCTAACGGAAAGGTTCTTCAGCTTACTGACTTTGAAAACATTTACATACCATCTGCTGGTTACGATGCTGGAACTGCAATCGGTTCAACTCTTTGGCAGTATCATCAAAATTTGGGAATGGAAAGAAAATATTTTGTAAGAGATGCATACTTCGGTGCTCAATATTCAGATGATGAAATTGAAAAAGAATTAAAAAATGCGAAGGTAAGTTACAAGCGTTTCGCATCAGATGCTGAGACGATTGAGGCTACAGCACAAATGCTCGCTGATGGTGCAGTTATAGGATGGTTCCAGGGCAGAACAGAATTTGGTCCGCGTGCTTTAGGAAACAGGTCGGTCTTAGTTCATCCCGGAAGACCTGACGCAAAAGATCTTATCAATTCAAAAATAAAACGAA
>JALONF010000432.1 GCA_025455085.1 Ignavibacteriaceae bacterium | reverse complement strand
AGAACTCTTGCTTTGGATGGAATAAGTTCATACGAAGCAACAAAGCCGAGTGCATCGTCATCAAGTTCCACATTTCTTCCAACAAAACCAGTGATAACACGTGAACCGCGAACAACAACAACTCCTTTCTCTCTGGCGTATTTTAACGCTTCAATACAAGCATCTGTCAAATTACCATTTCCCAAACCGCTGGTAACAATACCCTTTGCACCAAGATCAACTGCAGCTTTAATTAAATCACCGGGCGAGTCCTCATAGATTGCTATTACATCAACTCTGGGAAGACTTGTTAAGTTATCGACATTGAATTCAGTCTGATAAGTATGTTTCTTATCCGGAACATCAACGTAATTGATTACGCCATAATTAACTGTTCCTAATGGACCAACTAAAGGAGAGAAAAAAGTTTCAACCGCAGTAGTGTTGCCCTTAATCGCAGCACGACCTGAATGGATAACATCATTTGCAACAACCATAACTCCCCGGTCCCAGGATTCCTTACTTCCAGCAACAGCAACAGCATTGAATATATTCAATGGACCATCCGCACTTAATGCAGTAGAAGGACGCATTGAACAAGTTAATACAACGGGCTTCTTTGATTTTACAGTTAAGTTGAGGAAGTACGCAGTCTCTTCCATTGTATCCGTTCCATGAGTTATTACAATTCCGTCAACATCATCCTGAGCCAGCAACTCGTTGACACGTTTTACTAATTTCAACCAAACAACGTCACTCATATTCTGGCTGCCGATATTTGAGATCTGCTCACCTGTGACATTAGCAATCTCCTTTAGTTGAGGTACAGCATTAATTAAAATATCAACACCAACCTGACCGGATTGATATCCTGCCTGAACTTCAGTTGGTGCTGCACCGGCAATTGTTCCTCCGGTAGCGAGAATATATACGTTAGGCAGCTCTTGCGCATTCATTGTAAATGCAACTGCTATAACGATAAAGAAACTAAATAACCTTTTCATAACATTACTCCTTTTAATAATTATAGAATAATTAATTATTTGTAACCAGGTTCATACATTTTACTCTGAATAAACTTCCTGATGTCCTTTGGTTTTTTAACACGGGCCAACCCGCTTCTAAAAATTTCTTCCGCAACTTTAATAGCAACATTTACGGAGACATCTCTGATATTTTTTATTGGCGGATAGATTAATCCTTTTGAAAAATCTTCTTTTGTGATTTGATCTGCAACAGCTTCAGCTGCAACTATGAACATCTCGTCTGTATCTGTTGCAAATACAGCAAGGCCGATTGCCGGAAAGATGAAAACATTATTTCCTTGTCCGGGTGTAAAAGTTTTTCCTTCGTACGTAACAGGCGCAAATGGACTCCCACTTGCAAAGATTGCTTTTCCTTTACTCCAGGAATAAGCTTGCTCAGCCGTACATTCTGAATGTGAAGTTGGATTTGAATATGGAAAGATGATTGGTCGTTCATTTATCTTACTCATATTCTCGATAACCTGCTGATTGAAAGCTCCGCCTACGGTGCTCACTCCAATAATTGCAGTCGGTTTAATTTTCAAAATACTTTCCGCAAAATCCTTTGAAGGTTCTGCATCGTGAGCAAATTGTTTTTGATGTTCGGCCAAATCAGTTCTTGATCTGACAAGCAATCCATTTACATCAAACATCCAGATATTGTTCAACGCTTCGTCCCGGCTCAATCCATCTTTTTGAAATTTCTTAACAAGAAGATCTGCAATACCAAAAGCTGCAGCACCAGCACCAAGGAAAAGAAATCGCTGTTTTTTAAAAGGTTTATCCAGCAACTTACTAACTGCGATAAAGCCAGCAACAGCAATGGCTGCCGTTCCTTGTATATCATCATTGAAAGTACAAATCTTATCACGGTATTTATCGAGTATCCTGATCGCATTAACACCCGCAAAATCTTCCCACTGGATGCAAATCTTTGGATATAATTTAGTAATCGCTTTTACAAATGCCTGAATAAAATCATCGTATGCTTTTCCAGTTACCCGCTTTTGTTTAATTCCCATGTAAAGCGGATCATTTAAATAATATTCATTATCAGTTCCAGCATCCAACACTATCGGTAATGTATATTCCGGAGGAACACCAGCACAAGCTGTGTACAAGGCTAACTTTCCGATTGGAATCCCCATTCCAAAAATACCGAGATCACCGAGTCCTAAAATTCTTTGTCCATCAGTTACCACAACAAACCTTACATCTTTAACAGGCCAGTTTTTAAGAATCGTTTCAATTTTATTTTTATTCTTTATTGAAATAAAAAGTCCTCTTGGTCGTCTTGCTATATGACCTAATTGTTGACAAGCTTCACCAACAGTCGGAGTGTAAACTAAAGGCATATATTTAGCAGGATCACTAGAAATGGTTTTAAAAAACAAAGTCTCATTTGTGTCGAGTAATCCAATCAGGTAAATGTATTTGTTGATTGGTCTGTTTAGATTATCAACCTGACCTTGAACACGAAGTATTTGTGTTTCCATTGATTCAACTTCATCTGGAAGAATTCCTACAAGGCCGTATTTTTTTCTTTCAGATCGAGTGAATGCTGTTCCCTTATTTCTTCGGGAATTATTAAGTAGCTCGTAACCTTTTAATTCTTTCATTGAGTTTTACTCTTTGATTTCATTTTATTTTTTTTACTGAAATAATTATTCGAGATTTCTGAAATATTCTGACTGTCATTCCCGTGCAAACCTGCCTTAGCCAACAGGCAGGTGGGAATCCATTTATTTTGTATTAGATTCCCACTTTCGTGGGAATGACAAATGATGCTAAAATAATTTTTCATAAGTCTTTATTCATTAAAAACTCATCATTGCTACTATTACCGGTCCCCAGGCTGTCAGCAAAATATTTCCAAGTGCATAAGGAACAGTATAACCAAGAACAGGAAGTTTACTTTCTGCGGCATCCTGTATTGCTTTTAATCCTGCGGTTGTAGTTCCTGCACCGGATTGAGCACCAAGCAGTATGACGGGATTAATTTTCAAAACATAATGACCAAATAAGAGCCCTACTATGTGTGGTGTTATTGCTACAATAAGTCCGGCGAAAAGTAAACCTACACCAGTTTGACTTAAACCAGAGATAAAACTTGGACCAGCAGAAAGTCCAACAATTCCAATGAAAGTTGAAAGTCCAACATTATCAAAAATCCATAATGCAGGTTCAGGTATGCGACCAAACTTTGGGGTTTTGGAACGCAGCCATCCAAAGATTAATCCTGTAGTAAGTGTAATCGAAATACCTGCAATGGTTACAGCAAGCAACCCAACTAACCCACCGAGTAAAATTCCAAGACCGACAAATACCATATCAGTTTCAGATGTAACACGATCTACATAGCCGACTGATTTTGCAGCACGTTCTACATCAGGCAGAAGACCCGAGACCTTCAGTAAATCACCACGGTTAATGATAGTTTCTGTACTAAACGGAATTTCCTGTCCGGTTCTAATCAGTTTGTGAAGCTTTATACCATAGCCGTACTTTGAACCAATCTCGCCAAGTGTTTTACCAGCTAACTTTTTGTTAGTGATGATGAAATCTCTGTATGCAATTGGATAGTCTAAAAGTTCCTGATCCATTACTTCAGGACCAAAATCGTTGAGCTTTTCAATAAAGACTCGGTACCTTGCCATTACAGCAATGATATCACCGAAGCTGATGATTGTGGATGCACTTGTTTCAATTATTTTACCTGAACGGCGAAGACGATGAATAAAAATCCTTGAATCAGTTATACTCTTCTCAATATCTCCGATGCTTAATCCAATCCATTTTGTGTTCGTGACTTTAAAGGCACGAAGTCTCCAATCCTCAAAAGCAGAAGCTAATCCATTGTCATCTTCGGCTTTTCCCAAAAGTTTTTTCTCAAGTTCTTTGCTGGCAGAACGTAAATCAATTTTTAAAAGTTTTGGTGCTAATGAGGAAAGAAACCATACCAGGAAAGTCGTACCGACAAGATAAGTAACAGCATAAGCAACAGGTATGTTGTTGAGAAGGATTGTTTTTTCTGCATCAGGAATTTGAAGACGTTGAATAGATTCACTTGCCGTTCCAATAACTGTTGATTCGGTAAATGCACCGGCAAGCAATCCCGCTGCGGTACCAATATCGAAATCCATAATTTTTGACATAATGATAGCAGTTATTAAACAAGTTACACAGATAACTACCGTAAGAATTAGCTGAGGCACTGCATCTTTCTTTAAGCCTCTGAAAAATTGCGGACCAACCTTATAACCTGTTGCAAATAAAAATAAATCGAAGAAAATAACTTTTACAACCGGAGCAATTTCAATATGGAATTGGCCAATGAGAACTCCGGCAAACAAAGTTCCCAACACAGCACCAACTTTAAAATTGCCGATGCTAATTTTTCCAATGGCAAAACCTAAAGCCAGAACCAGAAAAAGTGCCAGCTCCGGATAATGCTGAAGTATTTCAATAAAGTTATTCATTACCTTCTTCTTTCTTTGTCCCTGTTAAATCTTCTCGATTGGGTCTATGCCGGAAGAATGAGACTCTTCTAAGAACAGATTAACATAAAAAATTAAATGAATGAGAAAAATTTTTATTATGCTTTTCATCTATGTATTTCTCCTAATCACATCCTCCAATGCAAAAGAAAGGCGGTGAAAAAATCATCAGTCCAATTTCAAATCCTCCGCCGTAATTACCTCCAAATTCATCATCATACGTTATCGCAATATTTGTGTATTGATCCGGTTCCCAGCGTAATCCCGCTCTGAATTCAGTACTAACATTTAAGTCACCTGCTGAGCCGTAAATTTCTCCAACAACTGCCCATTTTGGACTTGTCGGATACCAGGCTAATCGTGTGGAATATGTTAAGTACCACACTGTGGTTTCTTCCACTCCATAGTTTTTTGTAACGCTGGCTCCCGGCATTATATCCCAGGAAAGTGTGTTATTAAAAAATGGAATTGTTATTGGCGCATTTGTCCAGAAAGTTTGAAATGCATCATTGACTCTGTCAGTTCCATCGAGATAACCGGGATCTATTCCGGTTCCAAGTTTAACTGCAAAACCTCCGGTCTTTGATTCATTCTCGTAAAACATATACTTTGCATACAAAGATGTTGAGTATCCGTCATCAGTCGTCGGGTCGTCATCATCATTATAAATATAAGCTGCAACAGTAAACTCCCATCCGGGTAACAATGAAAATGTGTTCATAAGCATTGAGTTTCGTTCACCATAAGTGGCTATAACTGTCACAGTACCGTGTTCTTTTGAAATCCAGCTATCGGAATTAAACTGCTGCCCCTGAACGAAAATACTTGTAAGCAAAAGCAACCAAAAAATTAATTTGCTTGCATATTTTTTTTGATTAGTCATCATTTAACATTCTCCTTTTCCCACGCTCTTACTTTTTCACGTGCTTCATCAAAAAGTTGTTCATAGTTTCCAATACTTACCTGATAAGTAACTTTTTCACCTACGAGTTTCCAAAGTTGGTCATAAAGATGAAAAACATGGAGCTGCTTTTCCTGTTTATCGGGTGCTACGTTATCAGTACCGAATAAGAATCTGTCAGGGTACTTTTTAATTATCTCAGCTGTTCTGGATAATGATTTCTCGTTGTAATTAAGCCACTTTGCAGTTTCATCCCAGGAAAGATCAAAGTAAAGATTATTGTATGCCGGATCTTCAAGCATTTCTTCGAAAATTGCTCCCATATCTTCAATAGGTTTAATAATTCTTCCAAGTCCAAGATGTGCCCAGATTATTATGGCATCAGGATGTCTTTTTATTAAATCCTGAAATCCCTTTACATAATTTGGTTTACCTGGTTTTGGAAATGGATTATCGATGTCATTGTGAATTATAGTTATCAATCCTGATTCAGCACAGAAGTCAAAAATTCTGTCCAGTGCAGGATCAGTGAGACTTGCTACATCGCCCGAAATTTTAGCAGAAACAAATTCCTTGTGAATACTAAACTCACCAATGCCAGTAAACACTCCCGGAAAAGTTGTTAGTACTCTTTTAATATGATCTGCGGCATACATATCAGTTACATTGAAACCAATTATCATCGGATCGAGACGTTCCTGTTTTTCTTTCGGAAGATTTTTATACTGCATCGCGATCCACGCATCGCAGAACGAGTAGTAATACAGTGGTGCATCAGTATCGAGGTAGTAAGTGGGTGCTGCTTCTCCCGTTACGCGGTATGACCATTGCTGCTGGAGTGGAAGTCCAAACACAGTTGATCGTCCAACTTTATCTCCCAT
>JALONF010000095.1 GCA_025455085.1 Ignavibacteriaceae bacterium | reverse complement strand
GCTGGCGGAGAGATTGCTAAAGGCGTTATTGACGAATATCCGGTTAAGGTGAAGCAGAAAGAAATTACATTTCGCTTTGCTCGAATGAAAAAATTACTTGGGTATGAAGTTCCCAAAGCAGATGTGATAAAAATTTTTCAAAAACTTGGAATAAATCTGTTAAAAGATATGGGCGAATCACTTGAAGTGATTGTACCAACTCATCGACCAGATATTGAAAGGGAAGCAGATCTTATTGAAGAAGTTGCAAGAATAGCAGGTTATGAAAAAATTCCGGTAATTGAGAAAGTGAGTATTACTCTCCACAAAAGAAAAGATGACTTTGATATTGAGGATAGAATTAGAGAGAGCTTGGTTGCGTTGGGTTGCAATGAGATGGTTAATAATCCTTTAATTCCTAAAAAAGATGCAGCGGTAACAGGGAATCCAATTGAAATAACGAATCCTCAAAGTCAGGATATGGCTTATCTGAGAACGTCACTTGTGATTTCCGCTTTACCTATCATATCAAATAATATAAAAAAAGGTGAAAAAGATATTGCTGTTTTTGAATTAGGAAATGTATTTAAGAAACTGAATGAGAACCTAAATTCTTTCTCAGATTTTGATGAAAAAAAGACGCTGCTTTTAATTCTTACCGGAAAAAGGCAAAGCCGACATTGGTATTCTTCCGAAGCCGATTATGATATCTTTGATTTGAAAGGTCTGATAAATGCATTTTTTGCAAAATTTTCGCTTGACAATGTTTTAAATGATTCTTATAATTCCACACAAAATAAGATTTACGATTATCAATTCACCGTAAACTTTAAAGATTCAGTACTTGGTGTTGGTGGTAAACTGAATCAAAATATTTTAAAGATGTTTGATATCAATCAACCTGTATTCTCTTTTGAGTGCGAGTTAAACGTTTTTCAAATATTATCAGGAGAAAAAAGAACCTTCAAAGAACTCTTGAAGTACCCAAAAGTCTACCGTGATTTTGCGTTTTTATTTGATAAATCGATAAATTATACTTCAGTAAAGGAATTTATTTTAAACGAAAGCAGCGATATCCTTAAATTCGTTGAGATTTTTGATCTTTTTGAAAGTCAAGAAATTGGTGAAGATAAGAAAAGTATGGCATTCAATTTAGAGTATTTTGATTTTAACAGAACTTTAACTGATGAAGAAGTTGACAAAGATTTTCAAATTTTAATTAACAAAGTAACAAAAAAATATAACGCGATTCTGAGAGGAAAATAATTGGTTGACCTCGCTAAATACGAAACTTTAATAAGTGATCTGGGCAAACTTGAATCCCAGGTAGAAATTCTTAAAAATAAATATGCTGATACTATTGGTAGAAACAAAGAGCTTGAAGTATCGCTAAACGAAATACAACAGGATAAAAACATTCTTCACCAAAAAATTTCCGAGATGGAATCAGAATTAGACGAAATAAAACTTAAATCGGAGGAAAAGACAAAACTAAATTCAGAAGAACGGGAAGAAATAAAAATTAAAATTAGAAATTTAATTTCCAGAATAGATAATCACTTGTCTTCAGACTGGTCGCGTTAGATCGTTTTTGGGCAAGTTTAAATAATTAGTTCTTAAATAATTTGTTAGTGGGTTAGCACAGAAAGACTGATGGAAAAAAAGAAGCTGAAAATAAAAATATTTGACAAAGAATATTCTTTACTTGTTGAAAATGAAGAGATAGCAAAAGAGCTTGCTATTTATGTGAATAAAGTAATGGAAGAGACAAAAGATGAACTGCCGGATCAACCGGCACAAACAATTGCTATTATTGCTTGTTTGAATATTGCATACGATCTTTTTATTGAAAAGAATAAGAACAGAGAATTTTTAATTCAGGCTTCGGATAAAGTTAAAAAGATAAAGCTTCTTCTATCAGAACAGCAGGTTGCTGACCCATCTTAAGTATAACCGCTTCGCTGCTCCTAATAATTAGTGAAAAACTAACATAAACTAATTGGGAGTATTACTCCGGCGTGTATTACAGGCCTCATCTTCAATTCAGGTTGAGGACTCTCCCAATATTGGGATAGCAGTGGAAGTAAAAAGCGACTGGGAACATTCCCACTGTGATTAATAGGGTTTTTCCTATTAATTACGGGGCAGCGAGTGCGGTCTTTAAAAAATAAAACTTAAGCGTGGAGGAAAAATGGACGTACTGTTATTAATACCGATGCTCGTTGTTGTTATTATTGTTTTCTTTTACCTTGGATGGATGATGAACTCCAGGATTGGTAAAAAAAGTATTATCACTGCTGAAGAACAAGCGAAGAAAATACTCGATGATGCAGATAAAGATGCGAAGAATATCAAGAGAGAAAAGCTTTTAGAAGTTAAAGATGAGTGGTATAAAAAGAAAACTGAATTTGATAAAGAGGTTCAGCAAAAAAGACAAAAGGTCGGTGCACTTGAAAAACAGATTCAACTTAGAGAAGAAAACAGCGAGAAAAAGTTTGATCTGGTTTTACAGAAAGAAAGAGAAAATAAAAAATTTGAGCAGGACTTAAACCAGCAGCGCAAGTTGATTGAAAACAAGCTCGAGGAAATCAATCGCCTTGAACAGGAACAAAACGCAAAACTGGAAAAAATATCAGGTCTTTCTTCAGAAGAAGCAAAGAAAATTCTGATGGAGAATCTGGTAAATGATGCCAAAATGCAAGCCGCTTCAATTATTAAAGATATTTCAGACAAAGCTAAGGCCGATGGTAAGAGGGAAGCCCAGAAAATCATCGTGCAATCCATTCAGAGAACTGCTGCGGATCATTCCATTGAGAGTACAGTCTCAGTTGTTCAGATACAAAACGATGAGATGAAAGGAAGAATTATTGGAAAGGAAGGACGAAACATTCGTGCTTTCGAATCTGCCACCGGTGTTGATGTAATTGTTGATGACACACCAGAAGCAGTTATTCTTTCTTCGTTCGATCAGTTCAGAAGAGAAGTTGCAAGAGTTTCTCTGGAGAGATTAATTTCTGACGGTAGAATCCATCCTGCTAGAATAGAGGAAGTAGTAGAAAAAGTCAAGCAGGAACTTGAAGAAGAAATGATACGTGATGGTGAAAATGTAGTTTTACAGCTCGGATTGCATAATATGCACAATGAATTGATTAAACATATTGGAAAGATGAAATATCGATCCAGCTTTGGACAGAATTTAATGCAGCATAGTATTGAAGTTGCTTATTTGACGGGAATAATGGCTGCCGAGCTTGGTATGGAAGCTAATCTGGCAAAACGTGCTGGACTACTTCACGATATTGGAAAAACAGTTGATAAAAGTGTTGAAGGTCCTCATGCACTTATTGGTTATGAGTTTACCAAGAAGTTTAACGAGAACGCTATTGTAGTTAATGCCGTTGGTTCTCACCACGAAGATATTGAGATGGAACATCCAATTGCTGCCTTAGTACAAGCAGCTGATGCGATAAGCGGAGCAAGACCCGGTGCAAGAAGAGAACCTCTCGAAAGTTATGTGAAACGATTAGAGAATCTCGAGGTACTTGCCAAGTCCTTTGAAGGTGTTGCAAAGACTTATGCGATTCAGGCAGGCAGGGAAGTAAGAGTAGTAGTTGAGCACGAGAAAATTGATGATCTTATGGCAGATAAGCTTGCTAAGGAAATCGCTGCAAAAATTGAAAATGAAATGGAATACCCTGGACAAATTAAAGTTACAGTTATCCGCGAAGTAAGGAAAATTGGTTATGCTAAATAATGGGAATATCTGACTCTTTTTTATATTTTGATTTATGTCGAGTAAACAAAAAATAAGAGTCGCAATTACTGGAAATATCGGCTCAGGGAAATCGACATTCACTAAGTTTCTTTTTGAAGCTGGTTATCCTGTAATTCTTGCGGATGATATTTCCAAGGAAATTCTTGCAGGTGTTCCTGAAGTTAGAGAGGAAGTTATAAAAGAATTCGGAGCACAATCCTACCAGGGAAATAAAATCAATAAAAAGTATTTAGTTGAGCATATCTTTTCCGATTCAAAAAAGCTCATAACAATAAACTCAATCCTTCACCCCAGAGTAAGAAAAAGAATTGATTATCTCTCTAAAGAATACTTCAAAACGAGTGAAATTGTTTTTGTAGAAACTGCTTTAATATTTGAGTCTAAAATTGAGAAGATGTATGATTATGTTGTACTTATCACTGCTGAGAAAAATATTAGAATGAAACGCTCGACTATGACCAAAAAGTTTTCAGAGGAAGACTTTCTTAAACGAGATAATAATCAAATGAGCGAAGAGAGCAAAAAGAAGAAAGCAGATTTTGTCTTCACTAATGAAGGTTCAAAAGATGAATTAAAGCGGAAAGCTCTTTTACTCATCAACTTGCTAATGCCAATCTTACATTAATAATCTTAGGCGAAGATTTATTAGACTTTTTACAGTAGTAAAAATGCTGTAATTTTACATACAACTTTTTGCGGAGAATGTAGTGTCTATATTTCATAATCTTCTTGTTAAAACCGTTCAGGCTATGCCCGAGAGACTAGTATGGCAATTTTCAAAAAAATATATCGCAGGTAAAACCCTCCAGTCAGCAGTAGACACAGTTAAAGATTTAAATTCAAAAGGGATTCTAGCTACACTTGATGTTTTAGGAGAATCTATAACTACTAAAGAAGAAGCTATTACTGCAAAACAAAAAGCACTCGAAGTGTTTGATGCTATAGTAAAGAATAAACTTAATGCAAATCTCTCCATAAAGCCGACACAAATGGGTCTTGCCATCGATAAGGAATTTGCTTATCAGAATATTCTTGAATTGGTAAAGCATGCTAATGAGATAAATAATTTTGTCAGGATTGATATGGAAGACTCTCCTTACACTGATGTAACTTTAGATGTGTATAAAAGAATTTATGAAGAGTATAGCAACCTTGGTGTAGTCCTTCAGGCTTACTTGAAAAGAACTTATAATGACACAATCTTACTGAACAAACTCGGAACAAATTACAGGCTTTGTAAAGGAATTTATATTGAACCTGCTAACATCGCCTACAAGGATAAGCAGGCAATAAGAGATAATTTTATGAAATGCCTTGAGCTAATGTTGAAGAATGGTAACTATGTCGGAATTGCTACTCACGATAAATATCTGATAGATAAATCTTACGAATTGATAAAAACACTTAACATACCTAAAGATATGTTTGAGTTTCAGATGCTGCTTGGAGTCAGGGAAGATTTAAGAGATAAGATAAATAAAGATGGTTTTAGAATAAGGATCTACGTTCCCTTCGGTGATGATTGGTACAAATATTCGATGAGAAGATTGCAGGAAAATCCTAATATAGCCGGACACATTGTTAAAGAATTTTTTGCAATGCGTTGATGGCTGATTCCCGGAAAGTAAATATCCTGGGAATTGAAAGCTCCTGCGACGAAACTTCGGTTTCAATTCTTATTAATGAAGAAGTAAAAGCAAATCTAATTTCATCTCAGCATTTTCATAAAGCTTACGGCGGAGTTGTTCCGGAACTTTCCAGCAGGGCACATCTGCAAATGATTAAACCGTTGGTTGAATCAGCTTTGCAAACCGCTGACAAAAATCTCGAAGATATAGATTTAATAACGGCTACTGCCGGTCCCGGATTAATCGGTGCATTACTGGTTGGTCTGACATTCGCTAAAGGTTTATCTTATTCTTTGAACAAACCATTCGTTGCTGTTAATCATATCGAAGGACATATTTTCTCCGGCTTCATAATGGAAAAGAAACCTGAATTCCCGATGCTTGTTCTGGTAGTTTCAGGAGGACACACTCTTCTTCTTTATGTTGAAAGTTTTACAAAAATTTATTTGCTTGGAACGACAGTAGATGACGCAGCCGGAGAAGCGTTTGACAAAGTCTCGAAGCTGCTTGGATTTGGTTATCCCGGTGGACCGCAAATAGAGGCGAGTGCATTAAAAGGAAATGAAAAGAGTATCAAATTTCCGGTAGCTGAATTAAAAGATGAATACAATTTTTCTTTCAGTGGATTGAAAACATCGGTGCTCAGATTTGTTCAAAAGAATTTTCCTGAGGGAAATATTCCTGAAAATGATTTGAACAATATATCCGCATCTTTCCAGAAGGCATTGGTGGAGGCATTGGTTAAAAAAGTGAACCTTGCATTGAGTAATTATAGAGTAAAATCATTATCCCTTGTTGGGGGTGTTGCTGCAAATAAAAGATTAAGAAATGAATTCAGCAACCTTGCAGAAAAGGTTAAAATCCCATGCATAATTCCTTCACTTGAATACTGTGGAGATAATGCGGCAATGATTGCGTTGAGAGGTTTTCAACTTTATCAGACAGGTATCACAGATAGTTTAAGTGTTATGCCTTATCCTGCAATTCCAGAAAATCATTACCTCAGAATTCAATAGCATCGAATGAAAAGTAGTTTTTTTAAACTTTTTACTCGATGGGATTTTATAGCTGTTGCCGGAGTGTTTATCCTGGTTTTAGTTCTATCTTATTTAACTTTCTTTACCCCAAATTATTATGCTGCTAAGTCACCCGTTACTTTCGATATTACCAAAGGAGAAAGTTTTTCTTCAGTTGTTGACCGATTATATGAGCAGGGAATTATTCCAAGTAAAAATAATTTTAAAATAGCCGGATTCATTTATGGAGCTGAAAGAAAAATCCGTGCTGCTCGATTCCACATACCTAATGGTTTGAGTTACCTTGATCTGCTTGATTTGTTTATCTCGGGGAAATGTGATTACCAGCGAACATTAACAATCAGACCAGGACAAACAATTAAGTGGCTTGCACACCGTCTTCAGAAATATGTGTTCATTGATTCGACCGGATTCTTCAATCTCGCAACTAATAAAAGCTTTGCTGATTCACTTGGTCTCAAACAGGATTCATTTGAAGGTTATCTGCTTGCAACCGATTATGAAATTTTTGAAAGAAGTTCTCCTGCAGAAGTTATAAGAATATTCTATGATGCATTTAAAGAATTTTACAATGATAGCTTAAGAGTTCGAACGGAAGAAATAGGATTTACAATCCACGAGATTATTACATTAGCTTCTATAATCAAAGGAGAAACAGATAAAGAAGATGAGATGCCAACCATTTCGGGTGTATATCACAACAGGCTACGAATTGATATGAAACTGCAAGCTGACCCAACCATCCAGTATGTCATTCCCGGCGGCTGGAAAAGATTGACTTATAAAGATCTTGAGCTTGATTCGCCATACAACACATACAAATATTTCGGTCTGCCTCCAGGACCAATCAACAGTCCAGGTAAAGCAGCAATATTTGCAGCATTATATCCTGAAAAAAATGATTATCTTTACTTCGTTGCTGACCAACAGTCCAGGTAAAGCAGCAATATTTGCAGCATTATATCCTGAAAAAAATGATTATCTTTACTTCGTTGCTGACGGTACTGGTGGTCATAGGTTTGGTAAAACTTTGGCTGAACATAATAACAATGTGAAGAAGTATCGAGAGTATGTTCGTAAGACAAAAGATTAAAGTAAAAAGACCAAAGAAAATTTAGGTGAACGATTTTATTATTGATATTACATTTGACATTATCAGGAATTATACAACTAATACCACAAACTTTTAAGAGTTTTAATTCGTGAATTCGTGGCTCGACCAACTAATTAGAATAAATGACGTTTAATGAATCAACTTTAATAAATATTGACTACCATTGTCACTAAAAAAAATAAATAGAAAACACACTTTAATCTTTCCGCCCTTGGCGAGACTCGCCTTTGGCGGTGTCCTTTTATCTTTTATCTTGATTAAATGTGCTAACCAGC